>CANQGW010000026.1 GCA_947623555.1 uncultured Clostridia bacterium | reverse complement strand
GAAACAGAAACTGTTTCTGGACAAGACTGTTTGGACGTTCAGAAAAAAACTGATGGTTCTGTTAACATCATAGGTGAGGTTGCAACAGACCCCGTAGCATCTTGGATGATTCAGTCAGCACAGGTTGCATCTAAATTTACATTGTTTACTCACCACGCTAAAACTTTCCCTGACCTAGTAACAGCACTTCGTAACTCAATGTTAAGAGCAGGGGTATTTAAAGATGAAAGAACAGCAGAAGAGCAGGTTGTACAAGTATTAAACTTTGATATCCATTTAGTAAAAGACTTTAGAGGAAGAAGATACATAGAAAGGGTAACAGAATGTATACCAGTAGAAGAAAAAAATGAATATACATTTGACCATAGAAAAGAAAAAACAATGGAAGGAAAAATGGATAAATTCATTGACAATGCAACAATATTCTTCACAAAAACTACAAATAGAGAATTATACAAATATAGAAATATACTAGAATATCAAGACGGAAATTATGTATTAACAAATCCAATTTCAGAGCAAAACATCAAAGAAATGAGAGCTAATATGGATGAAAGTGATGTAGAAGGTTTTGATGACTTTCTAGAAAGAAATTGGGGTATAAAACCACCAAAACAAATAGATTATGATGATGACAAAGAAGTTTTTGCTACTCCAGTTGCAGAAAATAAAGAAGTTAAAAAAAGAGGAAGAAAACCAAAAAACAAGGTAGAAGCATAAATAAACTATAATGGCTAAAAAGGAAGAGGTGATTTATAAAACATGGACTTACAAGCATTACAATATTTAATAATTGGCGTAGGTATATTATTTGCTATTGTTGTAATTGCATTTATCTTTCTAAATAAAAAACTTAAAAGTTCAGAAGTAAGGCAAATTCAAAAGTTAAGAGAAGGAACCAAAGAGCAAAAGTTTTCACTAGAAGTAACTTACCAAAAATTATATGTTTTTTATTTGAAAGCACCTTTCTTAAAAAGATATTTATTAAAATTAAGAAGAAGGCTTGCTATTATTAACGTTGATGATGAATACTTAACTAGAAAACAAGCTGCCAAAATTTTGACAAATACCATTCTTATTGTTATACCATTGGCAATAGCTATTATAATTATTACACATAATAATACTTTATTAATGTCTATTTTACTTATCTTTGAGCTATTTATGGTAGATACTTTTATTGATGGAATGGTAGACAAGCTAGATAACAACCTATTAAGAGAACAAATTGACTTTTTTGCCGAAATAAGGCATGCTTATCATGAATATAACATGGTAGAAGAGGCTATTTATCAAGTAGCACAAGATGATGACAAGCCAGAAATGTCAAGGCAAGCAGAAAAAATATATGAAGTTTTAATTTCAGACGATCCAGAATCTGAACTTGAAAAATATTATGATATAGCTCCAAACAGTTATTTAAAAGAGTTTGCAGGTATTTCATATTTAACGAAAGAGTTTGGAGATCGTAAAATAGATAATTCATCTTTATATTTAAAAAACTTAAACAATATTACACAAGAAATGCAACTAGAAATATTAAAAAGGGATAAATTAGACTACACTTTTCAAAGCTTATCAGTAATTTCTATTTTACCAATGCTTGCAATTGAACCAATTAAAAACTGGGCAGTTTCACAATTCTCTTTTACGGCACCATTTTATAATGGAAAAAATGGTATGCTTGTACAACTACTACTTATTCTTATAACTTTTGTATGTTACATATTAACAAGAAAGCTAAAAGATAATGGTTCAACTGCAATGAATACTAAAAATACGGAAAATCCATGGCAAGAAAAATTATATAGAATTCCACCTATTAAAAAATTTGTAGACTTGTTCATTCCAAAACAAGGAACAAAAGAATATAATAAACTACAAAAGAAAATGAAAGAAGCAGCTACAAAAGATAGAATGGAATGGATTTATATTAATAGAATTATATTATGTGTTTTAGTATTTGGCGCCTCTATTATAATATTTGGGCAATTGCACCGTATTACTATTGAAAACGTATATACAGACCCTACTATAGATTATGATATTGTTGGTCAAATGTCAGAAAAAGACACAAAAGAGGCTATGGAACTGACAGAGTCAGATAATGATTATCTTGATTATTTTAAGGGAAATATAAATGTTACTCAAGATCAAATAGAATTAATAATGGAAAGAGGAAGAGTAAATAAGGACTATGTGGATGCTAAAGAAAGTGATATAACAAACGCTGCAGAAAGAGTTTTAGATAAACTTCATATTATAAATTCAGAATCACTTCAATGGTTTGAAATATTGCTAGCTATGGTATTTGGTGTAGTAGCATATATGGCACCAATTTGGTTACTTGCTTTCCAAGCCAAAATGAGGCAGTTAGATATGGAAGACGAAGTTATGCAGTTTAATACTATTATCTTAATGCTTATGAAAATAGAAAGAGTAAGTGTAGAAATTATTCTAGAATGGCTAGAAAGATACGCAAATATTTTCAAAGAACCTATTACAAAATGTGTAAATAACTATGAAGCAGGGGCATGGGAGGCACTAGAACAGCTTAAAGAAGATGTTACATATAAGCAATTTATTAGAATAGTGGAAAGTTTGCAAGCTGCAGTAGAAAAAATTCCTATAGCTGATGCATTTGATGAATTAGATACAGAAAGGGAATACTATCAAGCAAAAAGAAAAGAATCTAACGAAAGATTAATTGCTAGAAAAGGTAGAATTGGAAAAGCAATAGGTTTTGCACCTATGGTAATACTATTTGTAGGTTACTTAATAGTACCACTTGTATTTATAGGATTAACTAGTATGACAGATTCATTTAACAGTATGCAGGGTATGTCAGCTCCAGGAGCATAAAATTATATATTTAAGTAAAATAGAAAGGAATAAATAAATGGAAAATGCATCAAAAGCTTTAATTATGGCAGGATCTGTTTTACTTGCTATATTAATAATAGGGGCATTAGTTTATACTTTTAATTTAATGAGCAACTTAAAAACTACAGAACAGCGTTCAGCAGAAGCAGAAAAGTTAGTTAAAGCCAATAAGGAAATAGAAAAATTTAACCGCGAAGGCTTATATGGAAGTGAAATTCTATCATTATGCAATTTTATAAAAGATTATAACAATAAATATAATAGTGATTTAGGATATACAGAAATTACATTATTAATTTATACAAACGGAATTCCAGGAGCAAAATGGATGAAACAAAATTATGAAGCTGATGCCTATAATAAACTTACACAGGATTTTAGCAAGTTAGAAAGCGAGATAGAATCGTATAAAAAGCAAACTTATTATAGTAAAAGTATAGAACAACTTTCTGGAATGCGTACATTTGATTTAAAGCAATTAATAAATGCTAATGAAACAACTAGTGAAACAAGAAGAATAAATATGTTTAATGAAATTCAACAAAAAATATCTCAATATAATAACTTAAAAAGTGAAATGACAGAATTTAAAAATAAAAAATTTAAAATGCCAGAAACAGTATATGATCCTCAAAATTCGAGAATTACAAAAATGACTTTTAGGGAGGTATAAATAATGGAAAATGCCTCAAAAGCACTTATTATGGCAGGAAGTGTATTAATTGGTGTATTGTTGTTAAGCCTTATAGCATATATTTTTATGCAATATGGAAGTCAAAGTGCTAGCATATATGATGAAATAGAACAAAACAAAATAGCAGCTTTTAATGCACAATTTTTAAAATACTATGGTACAACAGTTAATTCTGAAGGAAAACAGCAACAAATTTTATGTACTGCACATGATTTGGTTAGTTTATCTAACCTAGCTAAATATAATAATGAAGAACAAGAGTTATCATTAACTCAATATAGTAAAAGCGCTAATTATATTCAAATAGATATACAAGGAGTAAAAAATAATATAGAAAAATGGAAAGAAGGAGACCAAATTACATTTATAAAAAATAATTCTTTAAATGGAAATAGTTTAAAATATTATGTATGTACTGAAGCTATTGTTAGTGAAATTACTCATAGAGTTTGTTATATGAACTTTAAAACTTATTAATAAATTTCTATATTTAAAGCTCAAAAATATTTGCATATTTTATAGTTTAATGTTATAATAAAGGAAGTAATAAAAGTGAAAAAGGCATTTATTATTATAATAACAGTTTTTATACTTATTATTACTATTTTAGCTCTTTTTATAAATAATGCACAAAAGAGGTTAGCTTTATCTAAAAAATATAATGAGGTTTATACTCAATATGAAGGGCAAGAAATATTAGGAACAGATCTTATTAGCATTATTAATAAAGCAATAGATAGTAACGAAAATAACAGTGTAGCAAAACAAAATAATACTATTTTTTATGAAGATAATGGAATAAACTCAATACAAATTTGGGTTAAATTTACAGAATCTAAAGAAAATATTTCAATGGAGAGTATAGCAGAGCAAACTTCAGAAAACTTCATAAAATTTTATGCTACTGCTAGTTTTAAATGTACACAAATAGAATACCATAAAAAAAGTAATTATGTAAAAAGCTTACTGTTTGAACAAGTTTCACAATGATATTATTATTAGATTAAAAAAATCTAATTAAAAATAAATTACAAAAGTAAAAAAAGGAGGAACTCTATATGGAAAACGCATCAAAGGCGCTTATTATAGCAGGCGCAATTTTATTATCAATTTTAATTATAGGATTAGGTATGTTTATTTACTCACAAGCATCTAACGCTATGAAAGGAACAGGGCTTGAATCACAACAAGCTACAGCTTATAATGGTCAATTTTTACAATATGCTAATGGCAAAATAACAGGAACTCAAGCAAGGCAATTATGTAATGATATTATAGCTCATAATAATACTGCACGTGATGTAAGTGAAGGAATAGCTGCTGTTACAAGTATAAGCAAAAATACGCCTACTGTTTCATCAAATGTAAATACAACTGCTTTGGCGACCCTTAATACAAATGTTCAAACTCTTCGTAACGCTATACAAGTAGGAAAAATGTACGAAGTTACTTTTGGATATGCTGCAAGTACTGGTTATATTGTTGGGTTTGGATTTAAAGAGGTATAATATAAGGAAGGTATGTTATGGAACATGCTAGTGATGCAATAATAATGGCATTTAGTGTATTTGTGTTAGTTATGGCATTATCAATTTCGATAGCTATGTTTTCAAGGGCTAACTATGTTTCTGAAGCTGTACTAAAAAGTAGTGATTCAACTGCTTACTACCAGTATGAAGAAACTCCCGATGCCAACTATAGGATAGTTGGTTTAGAAACAATTATCCCTACACTTTATAAATATTATAAAGAAAATTATACAGTTCTATTTTTGAATAAAGATGGTACTCCAATGAAATTATATACTAGTCAAACAAATAGAGCTTTATGGGGAAACGGAACAGATAGTAGCAAAGTTAAAGGAACAATAGGAAAGTATTATGCTAATGGAAAAGATGATAATCCAGTATGCTCATTTGATGTAGATGAGGAAACTGTTCGCCATGAACCATGGACAGGCTCACCAAAAGATTTTAAAGCACATTTAGATGCTTTCTTATTTGGAGGAACATTTTATTATCCAAGTGGTGCAAAAGATGATAGTGGAAATCCATTAGCATATAAATACACTGACGGATTTGCAAACCAAAAGTCACAATTTAAGGAATTATTAGGTGAATATACTTATAATGTATCATCAACAGATGATCAAACAGGAGATACAAGAACCGAAAAACAAAGGAAAAAGCGAGTAATTATATATCAAGAGATGTAATTAACTTAAATTGAAAAAGGGGGTAATAATATGGGAGATAGTTTAATTACTGTTATTGCAATATTTCTAGCAGCCATATTAATGTTTGTATTTCCACTTATGTCATTAGCAGAAAGAACTGATGATATATCAGAACTAGCAATACAAACAGCAACAGATGAATTTGTAAATAATATTAGAACTACAGGTAAAATTACATTAGATATGTATGAACAATATTTACAAACAATTGGTACAACAGGTAATACATTTGAACCAGAAATAGTGGTATATCAATTAGATGAAAACCCAGGAGCAAAGGTAACACAAGCAGAAATGACAAAAATAGGAGAAAATGTATATTATAGAAAGTATACTAGTCAGGTACAAGATGAGTTAACTAAAACTGGAAGAATGAGGTTAAAAGAAGGAGATATGGTTTCTGTTAGTGTTAAAAATACAAATCAAACAATTGCTCAAATATTAAGAAACTTCTTCTATCAAATTACTGGAAATAATTCTGCTGAATTAGAAGCGAGTCAAACCGCTATTATTACAGTAAATGGAAGTAATTAAATAAAAGGAGTGGAATAAAAACCACTCTTTTTTGATAAATAAATACTAAAGAAGGGAGTATGGTGTAAAATTTCTTTTATACCTAAAAAAGCATGAAGCTTCAATATATTGCAGTTATTTTTATAATAATTATAATGCCAATTTCAATTGTTATGGCATCTTCTATACATTCACGCATTACCACAATTAGTTTGCAAAATGATTATAACAGTAAACTAACAGAAGCTACATATGATTCAATAAAAGCATTTCAAATAAATACAGTTAATAATCATTATTCTAGTATTAGTGATTCTAAAATTAGAGATATTGAAGCAGCTGCTAGCAGTTTTTTTAATGCCTTGGGAACAAGTATGGGGTTAAGTTCAGAGGATTTACAAAACCATGTACCAGCATTAGTATTTAATTTATATGATGGTTATTATATTTATACTAAATATGACAATTCATATCCTAAATCTAATGGTAAGCCAGTTTTGGACTCTAAAAGTGCACAAACTAATTATGGATTAAAACCATATATATATTATAGTTGTAGATATAAAGTAGGTTCTAATATATATGTTGTAAACTATACATTAGACAATGCTATAACAGTTTTTTATACAAGTGGTGGAGCAAGCCATACAAAATCTGGTTATCTTATAAATCCAGGATCAGTTACTAGTTCTGTTACTACCGGAGATATTAGAAACTGGTCTGTAACATATAACGGAGTTAAAATTTCACCAGAGGTATTAACAGAACATTTGCTATTTGCAGATGGTACTGAAGGAAATTATGAATATTTAGTTTATAACGGTCAAAAAATATATCGTAATTCTTATGAAAGTTATTTTTGGTATCAAAATTACGGAAAAACAAATATTCAAAAAGCTAATTCAATATATAATTATTTAAGAGCAAGAGATTATGATGGTCACCTACATAGTACAAGTGCTGTAGAATATTATGCTAATGCCAAAACATTCAGTGCAGAAATTGAAACTTTGTTAGGAGGTATTACTCAAGCAAATGCAATAGATGCACAAGAAAACAAAATAGAGGATTTTTCTGTAAATACTGGGGAAAATAAAATATTTGATTTTAATAACTCTACAAATGATCCATTACTTGATAGCTCTATTTTTAACCAAAATCGTATTTCTGTTATTAGAAAGTCAATTGAAACTAATTTAAAAGCAGCCATTGCAAATTATAGCTCTTATTCTAGTAACGGATATACTTATCAAATACCAGTACTTGGTGACGCTGACTGGGAAAAGATTTCAAATAATATTTCAGTTACTTCATTTTTGCAAGGAATTCCAATTGGATATAAGTTTTATAATAACTATTGTGTAATTAGTAATGATAACAATGAAGAAAATATCAGTAAAGATAAAATTTATATTATAGCAACTAATAATAGTAAACAAAGAGAGTATCATGTACCGGGGTGTGAGTATTTATTAAATTCTGCTAATGACTATACTATTGAACCTGAACCAGCCGCAGCCGCCTATCCAAATATAAATTTCGCAGCCGCCTATTCAAATATAAGTTTTATGAGGCAAACAGTTCGCATCTCTGAAGGAAATTATAAGTATTTTTATCCTCAATCTAGAGGAAAATCTCCCTCACAAACTATTACATCATGCTATTATTGTATTGTAAATGCAGCAAATGTTTACCCTATAGATCAAATTATATCTGGAAAAGTTGCGAGAATTGATAGAAATATCACTAGTACTGAAATTGGTAGATTAAGTGATATAAGAAAATCATATTTTCATGCATTAGCAAGGGAAAGGTATGATTTGTATCTTACAAATATGAACGAATTTAATTGATTTTTAATTTAAATTTTATTTTGTTTAAAATATAAAAAGATGGTTATCCTAATAAAAAAGGAGAACCATTTTTTTATGAAAAAAATAAGAAATATAATTATTGTATTTTTTCTGCTTGTTTTGTATATATATGTATGTAATATTAGCCTTATTCCAAGTAACTATATTATAATGCAGGGAGAAGGTTTTAGTATTTATACATTAGCAGGTATTTATTTAAAAGAAAAAAGTGTGCCATATACACTTCAAACCGTGAATAGTTCAACCAAAACGAAAATAAATAAAGTAGGTAAAATTGATTTTAGCTTAAATTTATTGAATTTATTTTCAGTAAAAGATATTAGTGTAAATGTTATTCCAAGAACTAGGGTAGTTCCAGTAGGAAAAGCAATAGGCATGAAACTTTATACAGATGGGGTTTTAGTTGTTGGAATGTCAGAAATTGAAGGAAAAAAGCCGTATGAAAAGTCTGGTATTCAAGAAGGAGATAGAATAATACAAATAAATCAAAATGAAATTGACACAACCCAAGATTTAATAGATGTTGTAAATAAATCTAATGGTAAAGAGCTATCTATTAAATATATTCGTGATGAAAAAACTATTACAACTAGTATAACTCCAATTAAAAATTCTAACAATGAATATAAGCTAGGTATATGGGTAAGAGATGCAGCAGCAGGGGTAGGAACTCTCACATTCTATGAGCCAGAAACTAAAATGTTTGGCTCTCTAGGTCACGGCATATTAGATGTAGACACAACAGAACTAATAAAAATTGAAAATGGTGAACTTGTAACTACTAATATTTTATCAATTGCAAAAGGGGGGAAGGGAAACCCACGGAGAAATAAGGGGAACAATAGAATCTGGTTATACTATAGGTGATATTTCTAAAAATACCGCCTTCGGAGTTTTTGGTGTATTAAACCATCCTTCATATTTAAACATCTCTGAAAATGACAGTATGGATGTATGCTTAAGAGAAGAAATAAAAACAGGTAATGCACAAATTATTTGTGAATTGGAAAATGGCAAAAAAGAATATTATAATATAGAAATTCAAAAAATATTTGTAAATAATAATGTGGACAATAAAAGTATGCTAATAAAAGTAACAGATGAAAACTTAATTAATAAAACAGGTGGAATTATACAAGGAATGAGTGGTGCACCAATTATACAAGATGGAAAATTTGTAGGAGCAGTAACACATGTACTTGTAAATGATCCTACATTAGGCTATGGCGTATTTGCAGATATAATGCTAAAACAAATGAAACAAGTAGATTAAAAAAATCTCAAATATAATTATTTGAGATTTTTTTAGTTATTATCTATAAGCATAGGACCAATATCAGTAACAGTACCAGCACCAAGAGTAAGTACAATATCACCTTCAATAGTATGGTCTTTTAAATACTTAACAATTTCATTAAAATTAGAAATATAAATAGCCTTATTTTTATATGAATTAATTTTATTTACCAAATCTAAAGCAGAAACACCATAAATATTGTCTTCTCTAGCAGCATAAATATCTGTTACAATAATATGATCAAAATCAAGTAAAGATTTAGCAAAACTTTCTAACAATGTTTTAGTTCTACTATAGGTATGTGGTTGAAATACTACCCAAGACTGTCTATAATCTTTTTTTTCTAATGCCTGTGAAGTAGCTAAAATTTCTGTTGGATGATGACCATAATCATCATAAACACTTACGCCTTTATTAAAACTACCAACATATTCAAACCTTCTATGAGCTCCAGTGTATTTTAAAAGAGCATTTTTCATATCTTCTTTTTCTATATCATACTGATGGCAAGTAGCAATACAAGCTAGTGCATTTAATACATTATGCATACCCGGTACAGAAAGTTCAATTGTTTTATAAAAGAAATTATTATAATAAACATCAAATACAGGAAAACCATTTTTGTTAAAATTAATGTTTCTAGCTACAAAATTTGAATGTTCATTATCTATGCCAAATGTTACAATTTTACATTGTGCATCTTTAGCAATTTTAGCACAATTAGGGTCATCAGCATTTATAACTAATAAGCCTTCAGGTGGTAACAATTTTACATATTTATCAAAAGAAGCAACTATATTGTCAAATGTTTCAAAATAATCAAGATGATCATTATCAATATTTAAAATAACTTCTGTTTTAGGAAATAATTTTAAATAGCTATCTGTATATTCACACGCCTCAATAATAAAATATTCACTACTACCAACTCTATAATTTCCATCAATAGGTTTTAGAAAAGCACCAACTTGAATAGAAGGATCTTTATGTGCTTCTAAAAAACACATAGAAATCATTGAAGTAGTTGTAGTTTTGCCATGTGTACCTGAAACACAAATACTGTTTCTAAAAGCTTTTGTTATTTTTCCTAAAAATGTACCTCTATCAATAACAGGAATATGTAGCTCTTTTGCTTTTAAAAGCTCTGGGTCATCATGCCTAATTGCAGCACTATAAATAACAACATCTGCTTTGGCTACATCTAATAAGTTATGACCTATAACAACAGGTATGCCACTTTTTACTAATCTTCTTGTAGTATCTGATTCGGTAGAATCTGAACCTGTTATATTAAATCCCCAAAACTTTAAAATTTCAGCAATTCCACTCATGCTTATACCACCAATACCAATCATATGAATATTTTGGTATTGTTTTAATTCTGCTATATTAGCCAAAATAATACACTCTCCTTGCCTTTATAAAATACTTTAATATTATATACTCAATATTAATAATTTTCAACAATTTTATGTAATTTTCCTATTAATTGGTTAGTTTTAATTATATTATATTAAAAACTATAATAGGGTGTGAATAATTTAAAATATACATATTAAATAAAAATTAAATAAAATTTGTAAAATAAAGAAGGAAAAAACAAAATTGTGGCGAATAATATAAATGTACATAAGAACAATGTACAAAAATAAACTCGGAAGGTGGTACACAATATGCAAATTACAGATGTACGTTTAAGAAAAGTAAATTCAGAAAACAGAATGAAAGCTGTTGCTTCTGTGACATTTGATAACGAATTTGTTGTTCATGACATTAAAGTTATCGAAAGTCAAAATGGATTATTTATTGCTATGCCAAGTAGAAAAACTCCAAACGGAGAATTCAAGGATATAGCTCATCCAATCAATGCTGAAACTAGGGAGAAAATTCAAAAAGCTATATTAGAAGCTTATGAAGCTCCAGAAACTGAAGAAACTACAGATACAGAATCAGCAGAATAATAAATAATAAAATAAAAGCACCTAGTTACAGTTGTAACTGGGTGTTTTTGTTTGAGGAAATTACTTTCCGTTCAGTGTCTCTAAACTGCTGTACATGTCCCGTAAAAATTTTACAACCTTGTCATCCTGATTGCTAATCTCAATAAACAGAACATCATTTTCTACTCCTTTAGGGAGTTGGCTTTTAGAAGCCAAGTAGTGCCGAATTTCGCATTTCTGCAAAGATGCAGCACAGTTATAAAAATGAGTGCTTTGTGCAATGGTTTGCAAATCATTTACGACCTTAAAAGTAGTTGAAAAACTTTTTGAAGGGACATTTAGCAAAACAGTGCTTGAATTACTATTTTTCCGTATAAGAAAGGAACCAATAGTTTCTTCAGGCAAAACCAAGGCAATTGAATCTAACGATTCACTAATACTGCCAGGCTTTAGGTAAAAGAGAAGCGGAAAAGTTGTTTTCATGAGCATTACCTCTTTCAAAAGTTTTTTTGGCAATTGCCATTACACTATATTATACCATAAAAATTTTTAATTGTAAAATATATGCAAAAATATTGAAAAATGCCTTGACTTTATAATTAAAACGTAATATAATAATTAAGCATGTATTTGGCGATGAAGTAAGATGTGGCTACAAATATGCATTAAATGCGCATTTGGAGGGAACTCTTATGGAGTATGTCGTGGCTTAAGACCAGGCGGTAAGTTAAGAAAAAAGCACTTATCCCAAGAATTTATCATGCAAACTTGGGCTTTTATTTTGATAATAAATGAAACACCAGGGTGCGTTATAACTTCCGACCAAAATAAAGGCTAAAAGCCTTAAAAATTAGAAGGAGGGAATTTTTAAATGGCAACAAAGAAAGAAAATGCAGTAACAAGTGAAAAAATTAGAATAAGACTTAAAGCTTATGATCATGTTGTTTTAGAACAGTCTGCTGAAAAGATAGTAGATACTGCTAAAAAAACAGGAGCTAAAGTATCAGGTCCTATTCCATTACCAACAGAGAAGGAGATTATTACAATTTTACGTTCTCCACACAAAGACAAAGACTCTAGAGAACAATTTGAAATGAGAACACATAAAAGAGTAATAGACATTCTTTACCCAACACAAAAAACAGTAGATAGTCTTATGAAAATAGATTTACCAGCTGGTGTTGATATTGAAATTAAATTATAATAACTATTTTAATGTTACATATTTTAAGTAGCATAAAATTCTTAAAAACCAAGCTGATATAACATTATTTAATATGGAATTTAAAATATCAGCCAATAGTAGTTAAGTTAGCCGTGCATAAAAATAGTTTACGGATAACTTATACGGAAACGTATAGGAGGAAATGAAATGAATAAAGGATTAATTGGTAAAAAAGTTGGAATGACACAAATTTTTGATGAACAAGGAAAAGTTATTCCAGTTACCGTAATTGAAGCAGGTCCTTGTACTGTAGTACAATTAAAAACAGTAGAAAAAGATGGTTACCAAGCAGTTCAATTAGGCTATGGAGAAGTTAAAGAAAACAAAGTAATTAAACCATTAAAAGGACATTACACAAAGGTAAAATTAACACCTAAAAAACATTTAAGAGAATTTAGATTAGATTCATTAGAAAATGTTAATGTAGGTGATGAACTAAAAGCAGATACTTTTGAAGTTGGAGATAAACTAGACATTCAAGGTATTTCAAAAGGAAAAGGATTCCAAGGTGTTATTAAACGTCATGGACAATCTAGAGGACCTATGGGACATGGTTCTATGTATCACAGAAGACCAGGTTCAATGGGACCAACATCTACACCAGGTAGAGTATTTAAAGGTAAAAAATTACCAGGACACATGGGTAGAGAAACTGTTACAATTCAAAATTTAGAAGTAGTATCAGTAGACTTAAATAAAAATGTTATTTTAGTAAAAGGTAGTGTACCAGGAGCAAAAGGTGCTATTTTAAAACTAAAATCAAGCGTAAAAAGTAAATAATAAGGAGGGAAAGAAAAATGCCTAAAGTAGACGTATATGACATAGAAGGTAAAAAAGTAAAAACTATGGACCTTAAAGAAGAAGTTTTTGGTATAGCACCAAACGAAGCTGTTGTACATAGTGTTTTAGTTAATTACCTAGCTAATCAAAGACAAGGTACACAAAGTACAAAAACAAGAAGCGAAGTATCTGGTGGTGGTAAAAAACCATGGAGACAAAAAGGTACAGGTAGAGCAAGACAAGGTAGCATTCGTGCACCACACTGGGTTGGTGGAGGTGTAGCATTAGGACCAAAACCACGTTCTTACAACTATACTGTAAATAAAAAAGAAAAAAGGCTAGCTATTAAATCATGCTTAAGTTCAAAAGTGTTAGAAAATGAATTAGTAGTAGTTGATAATTTAAATTTAAAAGAAATTAAAACAAAAGAAATGGCAAGAATTTTAAACAACTTAAAGGTAGAAGGAAAAGCAGTTATTCTTTTACCAGAAAAAAATGAAGTTGTTCAAAAATCTGCAAGAAATATTGAAGGTGTTAAAGCTCTTCAAGTAGGTACTATTAATGTATATGACCTATTAAAACATAAAAATCTTGTAGTTACAGTAGATACTGTTAAAAAATTAGAGGAGGTGTACGCTTAATATGAAACCAGAAGATGTTATTATAGCACCAGTTATTACAGAAAAAAGTAATGATGGTTTACAAACAGGAAAGTATACCTTTAGAGTAAATAGTAAAGCTACTAAAATTGATATTCGTAATGCAGTAGAAAAACTTTTTGAAGTAAAAGTTTTAAATGTTAATACAATATCAGTTAAAGGAAAAGAAAAAAGAATGGGTAAAACATCTGGAAAAACTTCAGACTGGAAAAAAGCAATTGTTACAATTGATACAAACCCATCTGAAATGACTTATTTAGCAAAAGGTGGAAAAGTAACTAAAGTTTCTAAAAAATATAAAGATTCTATTGAACACTTTATGGGTGCCTAGAAACTAATAAAATAAATATCGAGAAAGAACTCGGAAAATAAAGAATAGCTGCATGCGGAGCAGGAAAAAGTCCGCAAATAAAAAAGAAAGAGAGGAAGAAACTTTCAAAAAAGCGAGTATAGCTAGGAAGATGAAAAAATATTTTAGAAATCTGACAACGCAAGACGATGCTTTTCAAAGTTTCGAATATAGAAATGGGAACAAAAAGATTTAAACCATATACCCCATCAAGAAGAAACATGACAGTTTCTACATTTGATGAAATAACTAAAAAAGAACCAGAAAAATCTTTACTTACAACAAAAAAGAAACATGCTGGTAGAAATTCTTACGGAAGAATTACAGTAAGACATCAGGGTGGTGGAAATAGACAAAAATATAGAATTATTGATTTTAAAAGAAATAAAGAAAATATGCCAGCTACAGTACTTGGCATAGAATATGATCCAAACAGAAGTGCAAATATTGCTTTAATAGAATATGAAGATGGAGAAAGAGCATATATATTAGCACCAATTGGATTAAAAGATGGTGACAAAGTAATATCTGGAGAAAGAGCAGATATAAAACCTGGTAACTGCATGAAAATAGAAAATATTCCAGTAGGTACTATGATTCATAATATCGAGCTTAACCCAGGTCAAGGTGCAAAATTAGTAAGAGCTGCAGGTCAAGAAGCACAACTTATGGCAAAAGAGGGAAAATATGCACATGTAAGACTTCCTTCAGGAGAAATGAGATTAATAATGGCTGTATGTAAAGCTACAATAGGAACAGTAGGAAATGCAGACCATGAAAATATTAAAATTGGTAAAGCAGGTAGAACAAGACATATGGGAGTAAGGCCAACTGTTAGAGGTTCTGTTATGAACCCAGTAGATCACCCTCATGGTGGTGGTGAAGGTAGAGCTCCAGTAGGACACGCAGGACCAATGACTCCTTGGGGTAAACCAGCATTAGGATATAAGACAAGAAAGAAAAACAAAAAAACAGATAAATTTATAACAAAGAGAAGAAAATAAGGAGGAAATTTAAATGTCAAGATCATCTAAAAAACCACCATTTGTTGCTCCAGAATTATTAAAAAGAATAAAAGCAATGAATGAAAGCGGTAAAAAAGAAGTTATTAAAACATGGTCTAGAGCTTCTACAATTTATCCAGAAATGGTTGGACATACAATAGCTGTTCATGATGGTAGAAAGCATGTACCTGTATATATTACAGAAGAAATGATTGACCATAAATTAGGTGAATTTGCACCAACAAGAACATTTAAAGGTCATTCAGGAGACAAAACAACAACTACAAAACAATAAAATTAAACCTAGCTTTATATAAAAAGTTTAAAAAGATGATTATAAACTAAAAGCGTTAGGAAAAAGGAGGGAAAAAAATGGAAGAAGTTGTTATTCCAAGTGCAGAAGCAACTCTAAAATATGCTAGAATATCCGCTAGAAAAGTTAAAATTGTAGCAGACTTAATTAGAGGAAAAGATATTGACGAAGCTTTAGCTATTGTAAAATATGCACCAAAAGCTTCAAGCGAAATTATTGAAAAATTATTAAAATCAGCAATTGCAAATGCAGAAAATAATCACCATTTATCACATGAAAAATTATATGTTGCTGAAATATATGCAAACCAAGGTCCAACATTAAAAAGAATAAGACCAGCAGCTAAAGGTAGTGCAGTAAGAATTAGAAAAAGAACAAGTCATATTACTATTGTATTAAAAGAAAGAGATTAAGAAGGGAGGACTTAACAAATATGGGACAAAAAATGGATCCTAACGGATTAAGAGTAGGAGTCATTAAAGACTGGAATTCAAAATGGTATGCAGATAAAAAGAATTTTGGCGACTATTTAGTAGAAGATCATAAAATCCGTGAGTATGTTAAGAAAAAATTATATGTTGCAGGAATTTCAAAAATTGAAATCGAAAGAACTGCAAAATTCGTAAGAGTAAATGTATACACAGCAAAACCAGGTCTTGTAATTGGAAAAGGCGGAAATCTTGCTGAAGTATTAAAAACAGAACTTGAAAAAATGATAGGTAAAACAGTAAATTTAAACATTGTTGAAGTAAAAAATATTGATGTTGATGCACAATTAGTTGCAGAAAATATTGCAGGACAACTAGAAAGAAGAATTTCTTTCAGAAGAGCAATGAAACAATGTATGCAAAAAACTTTAAAAGCAGGTGCATTAGGAATTAAAACATCTGTATCTGGAAGATTAGGTGGAGCAGATATGGCTAGAACAGAATTCTACAAAGAAGGTACAATTCCACTTCAAACTTTAAGAGCAGATATAGATTATGGATTTGCTGAAGCAGATACAACCTATGGAAAAATAGGTGTTAAAGTTTGGATTTATAAAGGAGAAATTCTTCCAGCTAAAAAGAAGCAAGAGGAAGGAGGAGAAGCGTAATGCCATTAATGCCAAAAAGAACAAAATATAGAAAACAACAAAAAGGTAGAATTAGAGGAAAAGCAGCAAGAGGAAATACTGTTACAGATGGAGAATATGGTTTACAGTCTCTAGAAATAGGGCTAATTACTTCTAATCAAATTGAAGCAGCCCGTGTTGCTATGACTCGTTATATTAAAAGAGGAGGAAAAGTTTGGATTAAAATTTTCCCTGACAAACCAATAACTGCAAAACCTATTGGTACTCGTATGGGTAAAGGTAAAGGTGCAGTAGAATTTTGGGTAGCACCAGTAAAACCAGGAAGAGTAATGTTTGAAATTGCTGGTGTTGCAGAAGATGTTGCAAAAGAAGCACTTCGTCTAGCAGCAAATAAGCTATCTGTAAAATGTAAGTTTGTCAAAAGAGAAACTGAAAGTTTAGGTGGTGATAATGATGAAGATAAATAAAATAAAAGAAATGTCTTCACCAGAATTAGAAAAAGAATTAGGAGAACTAAAAAACGAATTGTTTAAATTAAGATTTAGTTTAGCAACAAATGGTTTAGATAATCCTATGAAAATAAAAGAAGTTAAGAAAGACATTGCAAGAATAAAAACTGTTTTAAGACAAAGAGAATTAGTTGAGAAGAAAGGAGACTAAATCAAATGGAAGAAAGAAATCTTCGTAAAGTAATGATTGGTACTGTTGTTTCAGACAAAATGGATAAAACAGTTGTAGTAGCTGTTCAAACTAATGTTATGAACAAAATGTATGGAAAAATTCAAAAAAGAACATACAAATTAAAAGCACACGACGAAAACAATGAATGCCAAACAGGAGATAAAGTAAAAGTAATGGAAACAAGACCACTTTCTAAAGATAAAAGATGGAGAGTAGTTGAAGTTTTAGAAAAGGCA
>CANQGW010000025.1 GCA_947623555.1 uncultured Clostridia bacterium | reverse complement strand
TTTCTAACTTCACTAAATAATCTATAATACTCTTGTTTTGTTTCATTTATATATTTACTTAAGTATAAAATTGGACTGTCTATTAATTTATTTAATACAAGATATAAAATATTTAGAATTCTACCTGTCCTTCCATTTCCATCATAAAAAGGATGGATGCTCTCAAACTGATAATGAATTAAACATACTTTTATTAATGGATCTATATTATCTTTGTCATCATTGATAAAATCTTCTAAATTCTTTAAATACTCTCTTATTTCTTGTTCATTTTGAGGAGGAGTATAAATAGTTTCTCCAGTAATAGAATTTTTAAGTTCAGTTCCTGGCAGTTTTCTAATTCCAGCATTATTGTGTTCAACCATACTTTGTATTTTTACAATTGTATTTGTATTAATATATCCATCTTTTTTAATTTGCTCAAAGCCTGTCCAAATAGCATTTCTATAATTAACAACTTCTTTGGCATTTTGCTCTTTATAGCCACTCTCTGTAAGAACTTTATAAATATCATCATGTGTCGTAACTATATTTTCAATAGCACTACTATCTTTAGCCTCATTAATAGTAATAGCATTAATTAAAATATGCATGTTTGGGATAGTATTTGCATATCCTTTTAATTCTGCTAAAGCTCTTGAAGAAATAGTTAATTGTTCTAAAATTTTTTTGGTTTTCAAATCAACATTTTTATATGGTAACATTTCTAAATTCATTTTTTAAGCCTCCTTTATATATAAAATATCACAAATTTTATATGTTTTCAATAAATATGTATAAAAAATAAAAAAAATTATACATATTTTTAAAATATGTATAATTTCTATTTTTTTAATTAATTTTAACTCATTTTTAATTTGTAATTTGTTGCGTAACTATTCATTTGGTATATACCAATAATCATTTTCCATAATAGCATTACTTGGTATATTTTTTATAAAATTAAAACTTTGTATTATATCAGGACAACTAGACATGATCATACATCCTATAAAGCAAGTTAAAATCCAATATATAAGTCCTTTTCTAAAACTTTTTTCCTTTTTTGGATATGTAACAAATAATATTATTAATGGAATTATTGCTAAAATTATAAGAGGAGTTAATGACATAACTAAAAATTGTGCTTTAGTTAATGGATTTTCTGTATATGCAAAAGCCATAAAACTTACTGGATCTATTCCAAACTTCATATCTAATCCAACTAATGCACCTGCTATACAGTGAAGCAACTCATGAATAGGAATTACAATAAGTATTCCTAGCATAAATATAAATACAAATAAGAATAATCTTTTTAATATAGTTGTTAGTATTTTTCTTTTATCTATTATTTTATTTTTTTCATTATAATCTTTTCTTACTTCTTTATTAAAGATACCATTTTTTCTTTGCTTAAATGCCATTATAAATAATATAATTGCGAAAATTGGTACTCCTATTATGAACCAATTTAATGGATTTGACATATCAACCCAATTTTCATCTTCAATAAAATGTGCATTTTCTGGTATTCCTATACTTTCTTGCGTTTCTATTTCTGCATTAAAAAAATCATTTATTATTCCAACAAATTCTATATTTCCCATTTTCTAACTCCTCTACAAATTACAATTTGTTACTAAAATTACTTTTCAGATTCTTCGTCAAATTCTTTAACTCTTATGTCTACACCATCTATTTTTTTATATTCTCTTTTAGAATTTTTATAAACTTTTTTCTGTATTTCATCTTCTAAATCTATTCCTAATATTTCTGATAATCCTAATAGATATATAGCCACATCTGCTAACTCTTCTCCTAAATCTTCCTTCTTTTTTATCCATGCTTCGTATGCTTCAGCAACTTCTCCATATGCTAAACAAAACTCTTGATTAACATCTGTCACATTAAATCCTTTATTTACTTTATTTTGATATATTTGTTTTTGTAATTGCCTTAAATCAACCATTTTTCTACCTCCATATTTCTAATTTCTTAAATTTAATTTTCTCATATTTTTCTCCTTTATTATTCTTAATATTAAAATTATTTATTGCTAATAGTTTCAATATTCATTTTCTTCTAATTACTATTCAAATAATATCATAAAAACAAGTGACTATCAATAGTCACTTGTTTAATTAAAACTATTCTAATAAATATACCTAATATTACATTAATTTATTTACATATTTTACAAAAATTGCACTTTCTATTAAATCCATTACAGAATATACTAGCATTATAATTCCTAGAGTTAAAATTAATGCTCCATTTTGGAATAGTATGTATATTCCACCAATTATCATAATAATTGATAATATTAGTGATACAGTCCACATATTTATTTGTGCTGTGCGCAATTTTAATGATAATGATAACCTTACAAGTCCACTATATATTATCCAAATTGCTATCATTATTCTAAACATAGAGCCTATTAATCCACTATAAAATATAGTAACTAATCCAATAATAACTGCAATTATTCCATACACTAAATCATAATTATAAAAATCATATTTTCCCTTTGATAAAAAATAATCTATGCTCTTTACAATTCCTATAACAATGAACATGCCTCCTAAAATGTAAGATATTATTTTAACTGCTAAATCTGTTTTTACTATCATAAATATACCAATTATGGCAAATACTATAGATACTAATATGTCTAGCCATCCTGATTTTTTCAAAAAACTTTTCATTTTATGTTTCTCCTTTCTAAATCATAAATTAATTTTGCATAAATATTTGTTGACCTTTAATTAAATCATAGTTTACTAAATTACTACTATCTAAATTTTCTTTATACATGTCTATTCCAGTAATTTGGCTGTTTTCGTAAGTTGTGTAATAATATATACCCTTGTCCAAGTTACAACAAGAACTATAAATAGTTATTTCATATTTTCCTTCTCCCATGTGCACGCATCCTCTTTGCTGATCTACTGAACCTAAAATATGAAAGAATTGGCTTATACTTTCTGACTCTGAATCACCTGAAATTGAGTTCATTTTAGTAAATGTTGCTTTTACAAATCTAGAAGCGGAAGATAAATCTCCTGGCATACCCATTGCTCCCATTCCACGGCTATATGTTTCTAAATTTAATTTTTGAGAAAAATTATTTACTGGCTGCTCTGTTGATAAACTCATATAATTATTTAAGTTAAATAATTGAATATCAAATGTTGGATTATTAGTAAGCACTCCAACTGGATTTTCATATACTTTTAAGCCATCTTCAACACTTTCTACTGTTATAGATTTTTCTTTATCTGCAATTATCCAATGTAATGGTGATGCTGGAAGCTCACTACTAAAGTTAATTTTAGCAATATTTATGCTTTCTAACAATTTTTTTGCTTCTTCTATATTAGAGCATTGAGATAAAATATATGGTATAAATTCAAAAGGTGCTATATTGTTTTTTCCATTTTCTATTTCTTTATAATCAGCATTTGTTGGAAAATTTAGTCCAGCCATTCCTAAACCTTTTTCATTTATAGCATCATAGTAAAGTGGATAATTGTCTGCAACATATGCCATTCCTATAATTGCATAATGATTTTTTATGGTTTGTGACTCTCTAAATTTAAATTCATAATTTCTAGGAGTTATAGTAACCGTTTCTTTATATGAATACTCTAAATCTAAATTTCTTCCAAAATAATGATTATTTGTATTATAAGTTACTGCTGTACACATATTTTTCATTCCTCCTTAATATTTTCTTCCATTACTTTATGTACTTTTTGTTTTAATTTTTCTATGTCTTCTTTTTGATTTGTAGCCTCACATGTTATTGGTGCTAATACTTTAAGTGTAACATCTTTTTTCTTTTTAAATAATTTTCTTATTCCCTTTGGCTCTCTAAATGTAATTACTATTGGAATAACAGGAACATTATTTCTAACTGCAAAATTAAATGCCCCGTTTTTAAAGTTTCTTATTTTTTCATAATAAGGCCATAGTGCTTGTTCTGGGTAAAAGTGTATTATCTTTCCCTTTTGCAAGGCAAAATCTAATTGTTTTATAAAACATTCGGTATTACTCATTTTAGTAGGAATTGGTATTGCTCTTAATAATTTTATTAACTTTCTTACAAAAGGAATTTTAAAACTTCCCTTCCTAGTTGTAAAATATACTTTTTTAAATCCAAATGCTAGTCCTATCATTGTGCAGTCTAAAATTAAAACATGGTTTGATACACTTATTGCCCCAGTTTTTAAATATTTAATATTTTCTTTTCCTTCTATTTTTAAGTCATATATTATCTTATCTAAAATTGTAAGAACTGGAAATGCTAAACCATAATATATTAAATTAGAAAAAAACGAAAATACTTTTCCTTCTTTAATATATTGATAATTTTCATCTATATCCATTTTTAATGGTTCATACAAATGAATTATATCTTCATTTTCATTTTGTTCTAGCTCTTCTTCTATTAACCATTTTTCCACTATATGCTACCTCTATTTAATTCTTTTACAACAATTTCTGTTATTTTTTCGCACGCATCCCCTGGTACATATTTCTTTTGATTTTGAGCCATTTCTGCCTGCAAATTTATATTTTCTATTAGCTTTTTAGTATTGCTTACTATTTGCTCAATATTTTCACACTTCATTGACATTTTTCTTTCAGCAAAGAAATTTGCATTATAGTTTTCACAACCAGGAATTGGCATTATATGAACTAGTGGCTTTCTCATTGTTGCAATTTCTGTAGTTGTTAAACCTCCTGGTTTGGTAAGAATTACTTCACAAGCTGCCATATATTTTCCTAATTGGTTAGTATATGGTAGTGCAATAATTCTATCATTAGTTTTATATTCATTATTTAGAAAATTAAGTAGTTCTTTATTATTTCCACAAGAAATAATAAAACTAAAATCTTTAATATTTTCTAATAGTTTTTTAGCTATTTCGTTTACATTGCCAAAGCCCATACTTCCATTTACTATTAAAATATATTTTTTGTTTAAGTCTAGGTTTAAGCCTTTTTTAATTTCTTCTCTATCATATTCTGTTCTATACTGCCTCATTACAGGTATACCAAATGGTAACAATTTTTGCTTTTTTATACCTTTTTCTAAAAAATCAGATTCTAACTCTTTGCTTGGAATAATAAAATAGTCTGGATTTGTTTCTTCCCAAAAAGGTATACTTACATAATCAGTAGCAACCTGCATAAAATGAATGTGATGTTCTTTTTTTATTGCAGTTAATGCTTGTGCTGCAAATAAATGTGTAGTTATTATAAAAGAATATTTATTTTCTTTTATATATGTATAAAGCTTTTTCTTATTTAAACTATTTAAAATGTACACAGGTGATTTTAATTTTGTTTTTTCATAAATTTTTCCTAAATGATATACTCTTTTAAATACTTTTCCATTTTTGTTAGTAGATTTTATATATAAGTTATTAACTGTATCTTTTATTTTTGGATTAATAATTTCTAAATATTCCTTAAAATCTGCTTTTATTCCATTTGCTAAAAGTTCCTCTTGTATTGCCCTTGCTGCAGTATTATGACCTCCACCTGTTCCACATGATAGAATTAAAACATTTTTACTATTATTTTTTAATTCTAACTCTCTTAATAATTTATTATAAAAAGAGCCAAGTTTTCCTATATATCCACTATTCCAAGGTTTGTTTCTACCAAAATAGTGAATAATTACTGTGTTTTTACAAATCCATTTCATTCCTATTTTAGCTTTTGGATTATTTAAATTATAATAGTTTAAATTTCTATCTCCCAAATTATATTTTAAATCATCTACTAATTTTATTTTATCTCCATATATAGCACTAATTATATCTTGGTCAGGTAACATTAGTTTTTTCTTGTTTTTTTGCAAAAAATCTGCTAATTTTTCCTCTATTTTTGCTTTTCTTAATTCCTTTAAATTCATTAAAAGAACACCTGTGTTTATATATGGCTCATCTTTTTCTATGCCTAGCCTTATTTCATTAAATTTATGCAAAACTTTTCTTACATGAGTTGTTGCAATTAAGTAATTTCCTTCAAAATCCATATAATATAGCTCATTTAGTTTGTTAATAACTAATGTATCAGCATCTAAATATAAAACCCTATTTATAACACTTGGCAAATACTTTGCTGCAAAAATTCTAAAATAAATTTCTAATGGGTACCTTTGCTCATATACTGGTAAATTGCTAATTTCTGCTTCATTAATTTTTATATCATTTATACAAAATTTTTCTAAATTTAAGTGTTCTTTTATTTTTTCAATTTGCTCTTTAGTTAAATCTTTATTTAAAACATATACATTAAAATTTTCGTTTTTATTTGATTTTTGTATAGAATTTAATAGAATATTTAATTGATTAATATATTGAGAATTAATTGTTACTAAAATGTTCATTTCTTTCCTCTTATTTTTTTACTATTATATTATCATAAGCATTGCTAAACATGAAATTGGTATAGTTATATTATCCGTTCCTTTAATTGAAATTGCCTCAATTAAAGTTAGTATTAAACTACATATTATTGATTTTATTATCCAAAACGGACTATTTGTTATACTTAAATAAACTCCAATTATAAGTAAAGTTATTACAAACATTGTAGTAGAACCAGCTATAGATTTTTCAGTATCAAATACTTTGTATTTCATACTTTTTACTTTTTTTCCTATTATTGCGGCAAGGCCATCACCGTATGCCATTACAAGTATTGGTGCTAATCCTAATATAGGTTTATTAATTATTCCAAATGTTATAATTACCATTATAAATAAGGCTATAGCATAATAAACCGTTCCAAGACCTTCTTTTTTGCTATCTTCTCTTTCCATTACTTTAATAACATCTTTTTTATAAGATATATAGTTTATAATAACAAAAGTTGCAGGTGGAAACATTGCAAACCAAACATTATCAAAAAAGTACATTGCAATTAGCCACCAATTGCCTAATGCTATATGTATAAATTTTCTGCTTGCTTCTTTTCCTTTTTTTTCAAATAGTTTTGCTAAAAGTATTACTATAAATATTGCTATATATGATACTAATATTCCCAACCAGTTTTTCAAGCTTTTTCTCCTTATTTTAGATTTTACTTAAAAATAGCACAAATATTGTGCTATTTCATATAACTTATACGTGTTTAAGTATTTCTTTATAAATTTCGTCATGTATATTATCAATTGTACGTATTTTGCTATTTTCTACACATTCAACAGTATACCAATTATAAATTTGTGCAACATCACAAGCAGCATTATAACTGTCTATAATATGATTTTTATCTCTTTCATGTATGTCCTTTTGCATAGAATGAGTAAATTTATTTTCTCTATTTTGAATTAAGTTTAATGCTGTTTCTGGTGGCATTTTTAAAAAAAACACTTCTGTTGGTACTGGCAAGCCATATAGTTTAAATTCAAAATCACATAACCAATTTAAAAATTGGGTTCTTTCTTCTTTATTAGTAATTTTCCCTGCTTGATGTACCATATTAGCAGTAGTATATCTATCTGCTAATATAATTCCACCATTTTCATAATATTTTTTGTACTCTATAGTATAAGTAGCATATCTATCTGCCGCGTAAAAGGTAGAAGCAATATAAGGGCTAATTTCTTTTGCATTTTCTCCAAACTCGCCAGATAAATACATTTTTACTAAACTAGATGAAGGAGAATTGTAATTTGGAAAACTCATAGTTTTATATTCTATTCCATCTAATGTTAAATGCTCTTTTAATTTTTCAAATTGAGTTTGCTTTCCACTTCCATCTGTTCCGTCTATTACAAATAATTTTCCCATAGTTATTTCCTTTATTTCATCATATTTTTAATTGTTTCAATTTCTGCTTCTTGATCTAGCCTTGCAAATAAAACTTCTGGTTTTTCTGTTACTTTTAAGTTTTTAATTTGATCATATTGTTCTAATGTTTCCCAAGTTTGCAATTTGCTTGGTATATTAAGTTGCGCTAACATTTTTTTAGAAGTATGCATCATATATGGTGAAATTAAAATAGCAATTTTTCTTAAATTTTCTACTAAATGATACATTACACTTTGTAGTTCATCTAATTTTCCCTCTTTGTATAATACCCAAGGTGCTGTTTCATCAATGTATTTATTCGTTCTTGAAATTAAATTCCAAGTTTCTGCAATGGCATTACTTACATGGTAAGTATCCATATATTCTTCTACACCGTGAATTATACCTTTTGAAAAGTTTTCTACTTCTTTATCTAATGCACTAACATTTTGTGGATACTCTTTTATTTCTCCATTAAAATATTTATTTAACATTCCTATTGTTCTATTTAATAAATTACCTAAATCATTACATAAATCAAAATTAAATCTTTCTACAAAGCCTTCTGGTGTGAAGGTTCCGTCTTGACTATATGACATTTCTCTTAAAATAAAGTATTTAAATGCATCTAACCCATATTTTTCAATTAAAGGCTCTGGGTAAATTACATTGCCTTTAGATTTTGACATTTTGCCATCTTTCATCATTATAAAACCATGTGCATATATTTGCTTTGGAAGCGGCAAATTAAGTGCCATTAAAAATATTGGCCAATAAATACCATGAAAACGTATAATATCCTTACCAACAATATGTAAATCTGCTGGCCAATATTTTTGCATTAAGCTATCATCATTTGATAAATATCCAAGCGCTGTAATATAGTTAGTTAGCGCGTCTAACCATACATACACTACATGTTTAGGATTTTTTCTTACTTTAACACCCCAGTCAAAACTAGTACGGCTTACACATAAGTCCTCTAACCCCGGTTTTAAAAAGTTATTAAACAACTCATTTTTTCTAGATTCTGGCAAAATAAAGTTAGGATTCTCATTGTAAAATTCTATTAAACGATTAGCATATTTTTTCATGTTAAAGAAATATGCCTCTTCCTTCATCTTCTTTACTTCTCTGCCACAGTCAGGGCATTTTCCATCTACTAATTGTGTTTCTGTAAAGTAGGTTTCACAAGGCATACAATACCATCCTTCATATTCAGAAAGATAAATATCGCCTTGCTCCATTAACCTATCAAATATTTCTTCTACAACTTTTTCATGTCTTTCATCTGTAGTACGAATGAAGTCATCATAGTCAATTTCCATTAAGCTCCATAGTTTTTTTGCCTCGCTTGCCATTGCATCAACATGCTCTTTTGGCGTTTTTCCTTCCTTTTCTGCTACTTGCTGAATTTTTTGACCATGCTCGTCCATTCCAGTAAGAAGGTATACATCATACCCTCTTGCTTGTTTATATTTCTTTATTGCATCTGCTAATGCAGTTGTATATGCTGTTCCTATATGAAATTTTCCACTTGGGTAATATATAGGAGTTGTTAAATAAAATTTTGACATAAGTGCTTTCCTTTCTTATATTGTTTGTAATATTATACTTTGTTCCAAAACCATTCTAGTCCATTATCAATGCTCTTCTTTTTGCCTGCTTTTACTTCTATGTCATCAACCCATAAATATGAAATAAATGACAAGAAAATAAATACTAAATCATAAGTAGCTGAAGTTGTTATTGCTTTATATACAACTTCACTGGTGTTTGCTATTGTTATAAATTCAATTGTATGACCAACTAAAAGTGCAATAAATAAGAATAACATAATTCCTACTACAAGTGATTTTTTTAGCTCCCTTCCAAGATATAGTACCAATACAAACAATACCACTGCTACTACTATTGAAATAGGGTTTGTAAAATTAATTATTGGCATTTTTTAATTCCTCCTTTGTTTTTATTATACATCGAAAATCTTTGACTTTCGTATATTTTAAAAAATGTAAAACATTTTTTAATTCAACTTTTGTTCAATTAGCTTCGCTAATTTTTCTGCTTTTTCTTTTATATATTCTTGGTCTTCCCCTTCGATCATAACACGAATTAAAGGTTCTGTTCCAGAAGGTCTTATTAAAACTCTTCCATTTCCTGAAAATTCTTTTTCTAAATTTTCAATTTCTTGCTTAATTTCAACATCATCTTTATAGTTATCTTTTTTATCACTTGATACTTTAGCATTTACTAATACTTGTGGGTACATTTTTATAATTTGTGCTAATTCAGATACTTTCTTTTTCTTTTCTAACATAACTCTAATTAACATTAATGATGTTAAAATTCCATCACCTGTAGGATTATAATCTAGGAAAATAATATGACCTGATTGCTCACCACCTATATTATACCCATTTTTTAGCATTTCTTCTAGAACATATCTATCTCCAACTTTTGTTTGTACAAAATTTAGTCCATTTCCTTCTGCATATTTTCTTAAACCTAAATTACTCATAACAGTTGCAACTACTGCATTATTTTTCAAAGTACTTTTTTCTTTCATGTAATTAGAAACTATAGCTAGTATTTTATCACCATCAACTTCGTTTCCTTTTTCATCAACAGCTAAACATCTATCACCATCACCATCATAGGCAATTCCTAAACTACATTTATTTTCTACAACATATTTTTTTAGCATATCTAAATGTGTTGAACCACAGTTTTCATTAATGTTAACTCCATTTGGAGTGTTATTCATAATATAGTGCCTTATTCCTAATGCAGTAAACACTTTATCAGCAACTACTGATGTAGCACCATTTGCTGTGTCTATTGCTACTACAAAGTTTTCACTATCAAAATTTTCAAATTCCTCTTCAAAAATTTTTCTAAAGAAATATACATATTCATCTAAAAGGTCTGTTCTTACTTCTGATGTACCTATTTTATCATTTACTGCTGTAAGGTCGTCTAATTTATCAGAATCCATTATTTCTTCTATTTCTTCTTCTATTTCATCAGGTATTTTCATTCCTTTATTACTAAAGTACTTTACACCATTAAACTCGTATGTATTATGTGATGCCGAAATTACAACACTTGCATCTGCCTTTAATTTTTTTGTTAAATATGCTACAGCAGGTGTAGGAATAACTCCTAAACTTTTTACGTTGGCACCATAACTTAAAAATCCAGCTGTCATTGCACTTTCAATTAATGTACCTGAAATTCTTGTATCTCTACCTATTAAAATTGTTGGCATGTGATCTGTATGCTTTGATAAAGCATAAGCTCCTGCCTTTGCTACACGGTATACCAATGCTGGTGAAAGCTCTGTGTTAGCAATTCTTCTAATTCCATCTGTTCCAAAATATTTTCTCAATTTTTGCTACCTCCTATTTTTTAGTTTTCATCATAATTTAAATTTAAATCTATTTTAGGGTATTTAGGTGTAAATACTTTTATATAATATGGATCTATATTAGGAAAAAGAGTATGTACTAATATAATTTCTCCATTTTTATCAGTTAATTTTAAATTAGGAAATGATTTTATTATAGTTTCATTTGAAAATACCTCATCTACTATTTCTTTTACAGTAGGATTTTCATATAATTTTATGTATATATCAGAACTTACATTAGCTTGCTTTAATTCAATATTTTTTTCATTAACTATTCTAACATAAAACATTTGAACTGCAAAGCTACTAATCATCCAGTCTGCGAACATAAATATAGATAATATAATTGTAAGTATTTTTACTATACGTTCTGGAAGTTTATCTAATAGTTTATCTATTAGTGGGTTAACTTGCCTCATTAAATAAACTGCTAATATTCCCCAAAAAATTGTAAACCATAAACATATTCTTCCATTTATGTTAAATGGCATTGTAGAATAATCCCACCATTTAACATCAAATACCATTTCACCTATCCAACTAACTAAATATTCTACAATAGAACCTATTAAGCATCCTCCAAAAAATAAAGTATAATTATTTTTGTTAAATTTTTGAAGCCCCACTATCATAGATGTTGCACCCAGTCCATAAATAGCACAAAATGGTCCATACAAAAAGCTTTTTCTACTTTCAATTGTTCCTTTAGTTATTAAAGCAAATATTGTTTCTAATACAAAACCTATTATGCTATAAATTATAAAATAAGTAAATAGTTTTATAATTGGAATACCTAATATAGTAAATGATTTTTTAGTATCTTTTTTGTCTTTTTCTAAATTTTCTGATAATTTTTGTTCAGATTCAACTGTCTTATCCTTTACCATTTTTCCCCCATATTTTCATACAATTATTGCTACATTCTATCTGGCATTTGAATTCCTAAAAGTTCACTACCTATTTTTAAAATTATACTTACACTATATGTTAAATATAGTCTTGCATTTTGAACTTCTTTTTCTTCTGTTATAATTTTATTTTCATTATAAAAGCTACTAAAACTTTGTGCCAAACTAATTAAATACCTTGCTAATATATATGGTTCATATTTTTCAGCTGCCTGCATTAAAATATCTTGAAAATTGTAAATAATTTTTATTACTTTTAATGATGGTTCATCTAATAGCTTCGAAAAATCCACATCTTCTATACTTGGAACATAACTTGCTTTTTCTAGTAAACTTTTTGTTCTTACATAAATATACTGCATATATGGCCCTGTTTCGCCATTAAAATTAAGCATTGTATCCCAGTCAAAAATTTCATCTTTTATTCTGCTATTATATAAATCGTTAAATATTACTGCACCAATTCCTATTTTTTTAGCTATTTCTTCTTTATTTTCTAAATTTGAATTTTTTTCATTTATAATATTTAGCACCCTTGAAATTGCTTCATTTAACAAGTCTTCTAGTTTAATTACATTTCCTTCCCTTGTTGACATTTTACCATTTTTAAGTTGTATCATTCCAAAAGGAATATGTACTAAATTATTGGCATATTTTTCATCCATATTTAAGTATTTAGCTACTTCAAATATTTGTTTAAAATGTAAAATTTGTTCATAAGATGTAACATAAAGTGCTTTGTCAAAGTTATAATTTCTTGCACGATAAAGTATAGCAGCTAGGTCACGTGTTGCATAGGTTGTAGAGCCATTTGTTTTTTCAATAATGCATGGTGGCATATTTTTTTCAGATAAATCTACTACCATTGCACCCTCTGATTTCTTTAGTAATTGTTTTTCTTTTAAAGTATCTACAACTTCTTGCATTTTGTCAGAGTAAAAAGCTTCTCCATTCCAAGAATCAAAAGAAACTTGTAGCAAATCATAAACTTTTTGAAATTCTTTTAAGCTAACTTCTCTAAATTTTGTCCATAACTCTACACATTCTTTATCGCCATCTTCTAGTTTTTTAAAGTTATTTCTACATTCTTCTAAAACAGTTTCATCTTCCTTGCAAAGGTTATTTATCCTAACATATATTTTAGTTAATTCATCAATTGGGTTTTCTTCTATTTTATATTCACTGCCCCACCTTTTATAGCCTTCTATTAATTTTCCAAATTGAGTACCATAATCGCCTAAATGATTAACACCTATACAATTATATCCTAAAAATTTATAAATTTTATATATAGCATTTCCAATTACAGTAGAACGCAAATGACCTATATGAAATGGCTTTGCAATATTTGGTGCAGAATAATCTATAACAATATTCTTACCATTTCCAATTGTAGATTTTCCATAGTTTTCATTTTGTTTAGCAACTTCTGTTAAAACTGTACTAATAAAAGCTTGTGGATCAATATAAAAGTTTAAGTAACCACTTACTACTTCTATTTTTTGCATAAAATTTTCTTCAAAAACTAATTTTTCTTTTAAGTCCTCTGCTATCATTTGAGGAGATTTTTTTAATTCTTTTGCTAGTTTAAAACATGGAAATGAAAAATCACCTAGTTTTTCATCAGATGGTTTTTCTATATATTCATAAATATCTTGTTCTGGTAGATTAATATTTTTACTAATTGCTTCAGCTATTTTTTGCTTAAAATCTATCATGTATGTTGCATCCTTTCTTGATATAAGTATATTATTCCATTTGTTTGTATTTAGTTAATAAATTAATCACCTAAATTAATGCCAATATGTCTTGCTGTTTTAACTAAATCATTATCCATATTAACTTTTCTAATGTTGCTTTCTGGAGTATTACCTGAAACTGCACCTATTACTTTATTGTTTCCTACAACGTCTTCTAAAGGAACGCTATCTAGCCTTCCATCTTTTATAACTGTTAACACATTAAACTTTCCTTCTAACGCAAGTTCCATTGCTTTAGCACCATATTTAGTAGAAAGAACTCTGTCAAAAGCTGTTGGGGTACCACCACGTTGCATATAACCAAGAACTGTGCATCTAGCTTCCAAACCAGTTAACTCTTGTAGCTGCTCTGCAACTTTTTCACCTGCACCACCAAGTCTATTATTGTCCACACCTTTTCCTTTATTTCTTACTGATTTAACGGTAATGTCTCCGCCTATTGGTTTAGCACCTTCAGCAACTACAACAACACTAAACTCTTTTCCCCTATTTTTACGGTTAATAATTTTTTGTGCAGCCTTATTAATATCATAAGGAATTTCTGGTATTAAAGCAACATCTGCTCCACCTGCAATAGCAGACTCTAATGCTATCCAACCTGCATATCTTCCCATTACTTCAAGTACCATAATTCTATGATGTGTTGCACCTGTTGTGTGAAGTCTGTCTAATGCTTCTGATGCCACAGAAACAGCAGTATTATATCCAAATGTAATTTCAGTACATGCTACATCATTATCAATTGTTTTTGGAACACCAATTACATTAACACCTTTTAGTGATAAATCTCTTGCAGATTTTTGAGTTCCGTCTCCGCCTAATGTAAATAAGCAGTCTATTTCATCATCTTTTAAGTTTTGCACACATTTATCAGATAAATCTTTGTATACTGTTTCGCCATTTTCTTCTACAGGATAACAAAAAACATTAGAATTAGTAGAAGAACCTATAATTGATCCACCTTTTGGCAATATTCCTATAGCATTACCTGTACTATTAGTGCATAATTGTACATAATTATTTTCTACTAAACCCCTGTAGCCTTCAATAAAACCATAACATTCTATATTATTGTTTTCTGCTGTTTTTATAATAGCACGAATTACTGCATTAAAGCCTGAAACATCCCCACCATTTGCCAAAATTGCTACTTTTTTAATCATAAAATCCTCCTACTTCTAATTTATCCTATTTTTCATGTTATTATTATATCAATAAATAAAAAAAATACAACAAAAAAATAAAAATTTATATAATTATATTGTATAAAAATAATTTTCAATAGCCATTGTGTTTAAAACACATGTTTGATATAATATTGCTATATATAATTTCAAGGAGTTGATATTATGGATGAAGATGAAATCGAAATAAAAAACAATGTAATTATTCATAAAGATAATTCTTTAAGTAGATTAGATTTGTCTTTTTTGAAACATATAGAATTAAGTGAATACAAAAAAAGTGAATTATTAGCATATTGGATACATGATTATGCAGTTTACCATGATCAGGAAAGAGATTTTGATGTTACTAAATCTGGCGTATTCCATAGAGGAGATATAATAAAAGTAAATCTAGGTTTTAACATAGGTAGTGAATTAGGTGGATTACATTATTGCGTTGTATTAAATAAAAAAGATAATCCCAAAAATGGAGTGTTGAATATTGTACCATTAACATCGAAAAAGGAAAATAAAAAATATCCTAAATCTTGTGTAAATTTAAGTAATGAGCTTTATAATATTCTTAATCAAAATATTCAGAAAGAAAATAAAAGATTAAATAAATTATTAACTAAATTAGATGATTTAGAAGAAATCCCAAAATCTATACAAGAATCTATTTCAAAAGAAATGAAATATATAGACCAATTAGGAAAAAGTATTAATCAATATAAAAAAGAAAGCATAGTTTTAATTAATCAAATTACTACAATAAGTAAACAAAGAATATTTTACGATGTTGTTTTAAAAAATGTACGTTTATCAAACAAAAGTCTTGATTTAATTGATGAACAAATAATTAAGTTTTTTACCAAATAAAGAGGAGAGTTGCTTTTGAACTCTCCAATGTCATTTTAGACTCCCGCATTACTATTTAATAGCAATGGGTTAAGTTAAATATATTTTAACATATAGTATTTAACTTGTCAAACTATATTTGACACTAATATTATATGTTTGGTTTGATAAACTTATACACTTTTCTTTACTTATTTTAAGCTCCTTATAATAAAACTTCATACATAGCCTTTACAATTTAATTAGTTTAGTTATTATCTTCATCATAAGCTAATCTTGTGTCATAGTTTAGCTTAATTTCTTCTGTGCTAAGTGGTCTTGTATAGAAACGAAGATTTTTTAAAGACATTTTACCGTATTGGTAAGCATTATCTTTATCTCCAGAAAAGTAATTACGATACACACCTAAATCAAATGTGTCCGTTTTACCCATATATTTTTCTTTAAATGCAGCCCACTGGCCTATATTCAAATATGAAGATATTTTTTCTTTTCCATCTATATAAAGCGAAAGTTTGTAACCAGTATAGTTTTCTTTTTTTACATCAGTTGCATCTCCAGTTTCTGATAGATTTAGAACCAAACTAAAGGTAATAGGCTCGCCCTGCTTAACTGAATATGGTATATTAGTATTCATACCGTATGTATTATGTGACCATTCAGAATAAATATCATTTTTCCCTGTTATCTTGGCAAGGATATAGGACGATACACCGCAAACTACCAACGGTGATTGTTCACCTTCATTCAATGCTTCAATAGAAAATAGTGAACAGCCACTTTGTGTGCTTCTATCATTATTATCATCATCAAAATCTAAAAAAGACCCATTACATATACCTGAAAATTCAAATGTAAATCCATTATTGTATAAATCATTCAACGCTGTATTACTTTTTATAGATATATAGTCATTTTCACCATCAAATAAAAAGCCTTCACTATTAAATCCACTTTTAGTTTCTAAATCTTGCTCATCAAAATTATGTAGTGTTACATTATCTCCTAGTGCTTTTTCTATTTCATCTGTAGTCCATTTTTCTTTTTTATCCATCATTGCTGTATCTATGTTTAATACTAATCCATCTTTTACTGCAACTGAATCTCCTAATGACATTGATGCGTATTTTTCATTTAATTGTTTTACTTCCCCTGTTTCATAGTTTATCACCCAATTGTTTTTTGCTTTACTTCCATTTGGTAAATCATATCCTTGTTCTACAAAATACCATCCGTCTGCATACGTGTTTTCTTCATCTTTTATCATATGCCAATTTGGATTTGATACATCTTTTTTCGATAGCTTTTCTCCTAGCTTATCTGTTTCATTATTAGTTATATTATAATTTAAAACAGATATACTTAATGTTTCCTTCTCTGATGCCGTATCATAGCTTTTTACTGCCTTTTTTGCCATATTAAATATTCCGTCATTTGATAACACCATACTTAATGTTACACTTGCTAATATTAATAAAACTACTATGGTTACTACTAATGCAATTAGCGTTATTCCTTTGTTTTTCAACACTTTTTCCTCCTTCGCAACTTTTCTTTAAGGTTTATACTTAAAGAAAATGCAAAAATGCTTGTAATTAGCGGTTCCGCTTAATTACAGGTGTTTTTTAAAGTTCAAAAAATGAGGAATTTTTAAAAATTTTAATCAAAAAATTTATACAAAACTTTGGTATTTTTCCTTGACATTGTAAGCTTTTATTGCTATCATAAACATATAAAAATTTTCTTTAAGTATAAACCTTAAAGAAAATTTTTTGTTATTTTTTTGTTTTAGAAATTTTGGTTCTATAATATTAGTTGGGGTGGTAAATGCCTCAACATTTTTTTGTAAAAAAATAGCATTTATCTAAACTCTTTG
>CANQGW010000024.1 GCA_947623555.1 uncultured Clostridia bacterium | reverse complement strand
ATTAAAAAATGCTATTTGATTTACTTAAAATACAAAAATTAAAAATTAATGATTAAAAAATTAATAAGAATATGCACGCTCAATTTATGCATATTCTTATTTAACTATATTATTTTTTCTATGTCAATTATTTTCGTATGTCAAACTTCGACATTTTTTGGCTCCTCATTTATTTTTTTATATTGACTATAATTCTAAAAATTGTTATTATTATAACAACAATTTTAGAAGGAGATCTTTATTATTATGTATTATAGATACAGCGGTTTAGATATATTAAAAAATGCTAAAACACCATACTCTTATATAGAAAAGTTAAATATTTTATTAATACGTCATGGTGAATCTGAAGTAAATGCTCTACAAACTGATTATAAAAATTCAGGTCAACCATTGACTGAAGATTTAAAAATTGAAGATGCATTGGTTAAATTAACAAGTATTGGAGTTGAACAAGCCAACCAATTGGGCATATCTTTGAAAAACTACATGCAGAATCAACATATTTCTAATAACGATGTTTTAGTATTGGTTTCTCCATATGAACGCGCTAGACAAACCTTTGAAATTGCTAATAAACATTTATGTTTTCAAGAAAATATGCAAAATGTTGTTGTATTAAATTCTTTGATTGAGCAATTTTTTGGTGCATTTCATATGATTAGTAGAGATGTTAAAAAAGCTATATATCCTAAAATATATGAAGAATGCATTAGGAATTCCTTAAAATATTTTAAACCTACATTTTTAGGTGAATCACCATTCGACGTCTGCAATAGACTTTGGAGTGCAATTTATTTTATAAAAGATTATACTAATGAAAATAATATTAAAAATGTATTTATTTTCGGTCATGGTAATGCTAATAAATGTATGCTTATGAATCTTTTAAATTTACCACCAGAAGTTTATAATGATTTTCCTCAAGTTACTAATTCTTCTATCATTAATATTAATAATGGTAAACTTGTACCATTTAACTTTTAGAACTATATTATAAATATAATTCTTTTAATTAAAATTCACTTCATTAGATAATATTAATTTGATAGCTTTTCATTAATATTTTAAACCAATATGGCGAAACAATCAAGTTTACCAAACTATTTTGGTTAATATTTTCATAGAAATTCAAAAAAAGATAGCTACTTTGCTACCTTTTTTATAATTTTCATATTTAATAACATGTTTTAACCAAATATTCCTTTTTTCTTAATTGGTGGTTGTTCATTCATTGTTTGAGCAAGTTTTACTAAAAGCTCTCTTTGTTCTTGGCTTAATTTTTTTGGCACTTGCACTTGTACAGTAAATATTAAATCTCCTTGCCCCATATTGTTTAAACTCTTAAAGCCTTTTCCTTTTACAACAAATTTTGTTCCTGTTTGAGTTGCATCTGGTATTGTGTAAATTTCTTCTGTTCCGTCTACCAACGGAACTTTAATTTTGGCTCCTAATGTTGCTTGAGTAAATGTTATTGGAATATCACAAAGTACATTATTTCCTTTTCTGGTATAAAGCCTATGCCTTTTTACATGTACTGCTATATATAAATCACCTTTTGCTCCACCATTTTCTCCTGGTTCGCCTTCTCCTCTTAATACAATAGTTTGATTATCATCTACACCTGCTGGAATTTTTACTGATAGCCTTACTTGATTACGTACAGTTCCTTTTCCTTTACAGGTTTCACAAGGCTCTTTTATTACTTTTCCTGTTCCATGGCAATTTGTACAAGTTCTCATTGTTTGCATTTGACCTAATATTGTGGTTTGTACTTGTTTTATTTGCCCTGTACCATGGCAAACTGTACAAGTTTCAGGATGGGTGCCTGGCTTTGTTCCTTCACCATGGCAAGTACTGCAAGTTTCACGCCTATTTATTGTTACATAACGTTCTGTTCCTAAAAAAGATTCTTCAAAGCTGATTTCTAAATCATATTGTAAGTCTGCACCTTTTCTTGGACCATTTTGCCTATTTGCACTTCTGCCTCCAAAGCCACCTCCAAAAAATGATGAAAAAATATCACCTAAATCTCCAAAATCACCAAATCCATCAAAGCCAGTAGAGTAAGTATATGTACCATTTCCATAAGGGTTGCCACCACCAAACCCTTGAGGCCCTTCTGGTCCAAATTGATCATACATTTGCCTTTTTTGAGGGTTTGATAGTGTTTCATAAGCTTCATTTACTTCTTTAAATTTTGCTTCTGCCTCTGCTTTGTTATCAGGATTAGCATCTGGATGATATTGTTTTGCAAGTTTTCTATATGCTTTTTTTAATTCATCATCAGTTGCATTTTTACTTACACCTAACACTTCGTAATAGTCTCTTTTTGCCATTTTACTTCTTTCCTTTTTATAATTTATTTGTTGTCATCATCTTCAACTTTATAGTCGGCATCATATACATTTCCATTGCTATCTGCATGTGGCTCACTTGAAGCGCTTCCTGTTTCTCCTGCATTTGCGCCTGCATCGCCAGTAGCTCCGGCATTTGCACCATTTGCAGCTTGTGTTTGTTTATATAATTGCTCTGTAATAGAGTAAAATACTGTTGTTAATTTTTCTGTTGCAGATTTAATTGCTTCTGTATCTGTTCCTTCTAATGCTTTTTTAACATTGTCAATTTCAGTTTCTGCTTTAGCCTTTTCTTCACTGCTAATTTTGTCGCCTAGTTCTTCTATTGTTTTTTGGCAGTTATATACTAGACTTTCTGCATTATTTCTAGCTTCAATTCCTTCTTTTTTCTTTTTGTCTTCTGCGGCGTGTGCTTCTGCTTCTTTTACAGCTTTTTCAATGTCTTCATCAGAAAGGTTTGTACTTGCTGTAATTGCTACTTGTTGGCTATTTCCTGTTGCCATATCTTTTGCAGATACGTGTACAATACCGTTTGCGTCAATATCAAATGTTACTTCAATTTGTGGTACTCCACGTGGTGCTGCTGGAATTCCTGTTAATTGGAATCTTCCTAATGTTTTGTTATCTACTGCCATTTCACGTTCACCTTGTAATACATGAATTTCAACACTTGTTTGACCATCTGCTGCTGTTGAGAACACTTGTGATTTTTTAGTTGGTATTGTTGTGTTTCTTTCAATTAATTTTGTAAATACTCCACCTAATGTTTCAATACCAAGTGATAATGGAGTAACATCTAGTAATACTAGGTCTTTTACATCTCCTGATAATACACCACCTTGAATAGCTGCACCAATTGCAACACATTCATCTGGGTTTATTCCTTTATCTGGCTCTTTTCCTGTGATTTTCTTTACAGCTTCTTGAACTGCTGGTACTCTTGTAGAACCACCTACTAATAATACTTTGTGTAAATCATTTGCAGTAATTCCTGCATCTTTCATTGCTTTTTCTACTGGAACTTTAGTTGCTTCAATTAAGTCACTAATTAGTTCTTCAAATTTTGCTCTTGTTAATGTAATATCCATGTGTTTTGGACCAGAGCTATCTGCTGTAATAAATGGTAAGTTAATTTGTGTTTGTTGCATTCCAGAAAGTTCTATTTTAGCTTTTTCAGCTGCTTCTTTTAAACGTTGCATTGCCATTTTATCTGTACTTAAGTCTATACCATTTGATTTTTTAAATTCTGCTACTAAATAATCAATTATTCTTTGGTCAAAGTCATCTCCTCCAAGTCTTGTATTACCATTTGTTGCTAATACTTCAAATACACCATCACCAATATCTAGTATAGAAACATCAAATGTTCCTCCACCTAAATCATATACCATTATTTTTTGGTCTTGATCTTCTTTATCCATACCAAAAGCTAAAGCTGCTGCTGTTGGCTCGTTTATAATTCTTAATACCTCCAAGCCTGCTATTTTACCAGCATCTTTTGTTGCTTGTCTTTGGCTATCGCTAAAGTAAGCTGGAACTGTAATAACAGCTTGTGTAACACTCTGTCCTAAATAATTTTCTGCATCTACTTTTAATTTTTGTAAAATCATAGCAGAAATTTCTTGTGGAGAAAATTCATCTCCTTCAATTTTTACTTTTCTATTTGTTCCCATATCTCTTTTAATAGATATAACTGTATTTTCTGGATTTGTAACTGCTTGACGTTTTGCTATTTGACCTACTAACCTTTCTCCATTTTTTGAAAATGCAACAACAGATGGTGTTGTTCTATTTCCTTCTGCATTAGGAATAACAACTGGTTCTCCTCCTTCCATAACTGCTACACATGAGTTTGTTGTTCCTAAATCAATTCCTATAATTTTTCCCATAATAATTTTCTTCCTTTCTTTTTAGGTTTAACCTATTTTAATATTATATATAAATAAAAAATTAAAATCTAATTAGCAACCACTACCATAGAGTGGCGTATTACCTTGTTTCCTATCATATAGCCTTTTCTAAATTCTTCTTTTATTTCTTTTTCGCCTAATGAATCGTCTGTAACTGCACTAACTGCTTCATGTAATTCTGGGTCAAAAGTTTTTCCAACTGTTTCAATTTCTTTTACACCCTTTGCTTGTAAAACATCTTTAAATTGTTTTAGTACAAGTTCTACACCTTGCTTATAGCTTTCATCTTCTGTTTTACTTTCTACTGCTTTTTCTAAATTATCTATTACTGGCAAAAGTGATAATATAATATCACCTACAATAGAATTATATAGTTCTTCTCTTTCTTTGTTACTTCTTTTTTTGTAATTATCAAATTCAGCAGCAACCCTTTTTAACCTATCTTCTGTTTCTTCAAGTTGTATTTTTAAACTTTCTGTTTGTTTTTTTGCCTCTATAAGGTCATCTGCTTGTACTTCCTTTTTTTCTTCTGTAACTTCTTTTTCTTGTTCCATTCTACCACTCCCCTATTTTATTACTTTTCATTTAGCTTTTTGCTAATGTATTTCATTACTGAAATTACTTTAGAATAATCCATTCTTTTTGGTCCTATAATTCCAATGGTTCCTAGGTCCTTATCTTGATATCTATGCTTAAAGGTAATTATACTAAAGTCTTTTAGTTTTTCGTTTTTACTTTCATCGCCAATATATACATTTATATCTTTAGCAAAGCCTGTATTTAATAAGTCCATCATTATTTCTTTAGTGTCTATTATGCTTATAAAGTTTTTTGCTACCTCCAAACTTTTAAATTCTGGAAGTTCAAATGCTCTATTTGCACCTTCTAAATACATTTTAGACTCTTCATTTATTACTCTGTCTAACTGCTGTATAATTGGTTTAATTACTTTTAAGCTATAGTTCATTTCTGAAAAAATGTATTCTTCTAATGGTTTGTCTATTTCGTCTAATGGCTTTCCTTTTAATTTGTTATTAAAAATAAAGTTTAATGTATTTACTTGTTCTTCTGTTATATCTTCATCAAACTTTATAATAGTTTCTTTTACAATTCCTGTGTCTGTAAGGATAACTGCCATTAACATTCTTGTTCCTAGTAAAACAAATTTTACCTCTTCTATATTTTGCAAGCTAGTTCTAGGTCCTATTGAAACAGAAGTATAATGTGTAACCTCTGATAATGTACTTGTAGCAATTTTGGTTAATTCTTCTATTTCATTTATTTTAGTTTCTAATTTAGACTGAATATATTTTATTTCTTGAAGACTAATGTCGTCTTCTTTAATTAATTCATCTACATAAAACCTATAGCCTTTTGCAGATGGCACTCTTCCACTTGAAGTATGTGGTTTGTCTAAATAGCCACTTCTTTCTAGTTCTACCATTTCGTTTCTAATAGTTGCACTGCTACAACCTAATCTATATTTTTTTTCAATAATTCCTGAACTAACAGGATCAGCTGTGTTAATATATTCATCAATTATTGCTTGTAAAATTTTCTTTTTTCTTTCATCTAACACGTTTTCACCTTCTTATTGTTATATAGATTAAAAACATTTTTAGCACTCTTTTGTTTTGACTGCTAAAGTATATTAATATTATATCCATTTTTAGCAATTGTCAATACATATTGCTAAAAACTTGTGTAAATTTTGTGTGAAGGCATAAAAAAAGTTATAGAACTATAAGTAGTTCTATAACTCTTTTTTTATATAATGTTTATTATGCAGGATTTATTGTTTGTAATACTATTGCAATAATTACAAAAACGATATCTACTACACCAATAATAAGTCCTGTAACTGCCATCCATTTACTTTTTTCTGTGCTTGGATTAAATTTTACAAGCCCTATTATACCAGTAATAACAGCTACAATTCCACATGGTAATCCTGCAACTATAAGTCCAACTAATGAGAAAATAAAACTTAATAATGCACAATTATTTACTTTCTTGCTATTAACTCCTTGATTATTGTTTTGTTGTAATGAGTCTTGTAATGATCCATTACCTACTTCTTTAATTGGATTATTATCCCCTTCCATATTTTCTCCTCCATTTTTTAATATATTTCAATTTATGTTTGATATAAAAAATTATACATAAAATGTGAAAAAAATACAAGTATTTTTACTTAATTTCTTTTATCAATAAACAGCTATACAAATTCTTCCCAGACGATATTTGCAAAATCCAAACCTTTATTGGTTAGCTTTATTTTATCACCATCTACTTGAATTAAGTCTTGTTTTACCAGTTTTTCTAATTTATCATGATATACATATACTGGATTTGCTATAAATTTAAGTTTAAATTCTTGAATACTAACTCCTTCTATCTTTCTTAAGCCTAATAGCATATATTCCTTTTGTTTTTCTTCTAAATTTTGCTTTTCATGTAACTGTATATTTTCGTTTTGCTTACCTTCTTCTATATTTTTAATGTATTGTTCTAATACATTAATATTAGATATTCTTTTAGAATTAATATATGAATGTGCACCACTTCCAAAACCTATATACTCTTTTTGGGTCCAACAGTCCACATTATGTTTAGACTCATAACCCAGTTTTGCAAAATTTGAAATTTCATAATGAATATATTTGTTTTCTTCTAAAATTTGTTTTGCTTTCCAATACATTGCCCTTTCTTTTTCTTCTGAAGGTAGGCTTATGCTTCCTTCTTTTATAGCTTTTTCTAGTAATGTATTTTCTTCTACTATTAATGAATAAACTGATATATGTTCTGGCTCTAGCGAAATTATTTCTTCAAGTGAATTTTCTACATCTAAAATAGTTTGCTCTGGAAGACCGATCATTAGGTCTACATTAATATTTGTAAAACCAACCTCTCTTGCTAAATGGTATGCATCTAAAAAATCATAATAATTGTGAATTCTACCTATATTTTGTAGAAGATGATTTTGAATAGCTTGAAGTCCTATACTTAATCTGTTTATACCGGCTTTTTTATAATCTTCTAGCTTTTCTAATGTAACTGTTCCTGGGTTTAATTCTATAGTTATTTCTGCACTTTCGTCTACATTATAATTTTCATATATTGCATTTAAAATTTCTGTAATATATTTGCTTTCTATAAAAGATGGTGTTCCACCACCTATATAAATAGTTTTTATAATTGCAGATTCTATAAAATCTTCTTGAGATTTTTTTAACTTTATTTCGGTTATTAAGCTTTTTACATATCTTGGTATCCACTCTTCCTTTTGCTCCATAGAATAAAAATCACAATAACTGCATTTCTTTTTGCAAAATGGAATGTGAACATAAATGCCTATTTCTTTTGTTTGCATTTTATTTGGTCCTTAACAATTATATTTAGATTTTTAAATTGGATTTATCTATAAACCTATTTTAAGCCTTTTTCTTCTGCTATTTTTTGTATGGCTTTAAGCCTATGGTTTACACCTGATTTTCCTATTGGCTGTTTAAGTAAAGTACTTAATTCTTGTAATGAAGCTTCTGGGTTTTCTAGTCTTAAATTAGCTATTTCTTGTAAAGGTTCAGTTAAAGACTTAAATTGACCTATTTTTTGTAAATATTTTATAGCTTCAATTTGCTTTATTGCAGCGTCTACAGTTTTGTTTAAGTTTGCTGTTTCGCAATTGACCTTTCTATTTACATTGTTTCTAATGTCATGTAAAACCCTTTCTTCTTCAAATTTTAAAACCGATTTGTTTGCTCCAATAAGTGCTAAAAAATTAGCTATTTCATCTCCATCTTTTGTGTATAAAGCATAATCATTTCTTTTTTTAAGTACTTTACAAAATATTTGATATTTATTTAAAATGTTTTGCAACATTGTTACATTATCTGTTATTTTTAAAATTATTTCTAAATGATATGTATTTTTAGGGTTGCTAATAGAGCCGCTACCTAAAAAGCTTCCTCTTGAAAACGCTTTTTCTAGTAAATCATTTTCTGATATAGCTTTTTGCATTAAGTTAGTTTTTAGAAGTATCCTTTCTTCTACACATTCTATTTCATCTATTTTGGGAATTGGCATGGTAATACAAAAACTTTTTCCTGTTATTTCAATTTCATAATTTGGATAATTTAAATTACTTATTAATTTTCCAAACCTGTTAATACTGTATTCATTTTCTGTTGAAAACTTTAATTTGTTTTTTTCTATTACTGCATGGTTTGTGCATAAATAACCTAAAAACTCATATTTTACAGCATTTTTATTTGCTAGGTTATTTAATTTGCTTACTTCTTCTTTTACTTCGCTTGAAAAGGACATTTTTTCACCTACTTTTTCTTAAAAACAAGTACCCTATCATTTCCGCCTAAATCTTTAATTGCACTTTTAGTTTCTAATGTTAAATTATTTTTATTATATAAATTCATAACTTTTTCTGCTTGGTCATAGCCAATTTCCAAAAGTAAAAAGCCTTGTGGTTTAAGGTAATTATATGCATTTTGTAATATTTCTTTGTAAAATTTAAGTCCATCTTCTCCGCCATCTAATGCCACTTTGGGCTCTTTTTGTACTTCTTTTGATAATTTATTTATTTTACTAGTTTGTATATATGGTGGATTAGATACAATATAGTTAAATTGCATGTTTGGAATATTTTTAAATAAGTCAGAACATATAAATTGTACATTTTGTATGTTATTTAAAGTAGCATTCTTTTTAGCAACTTCTATTGCTAATTTACTTACATCTGTTAAGGTTATTTGTGCATTTTTTATATATTTAGCAATTGATATACCAATACAGCCACTTCCTGTACATAAGTCTAAAATTTGAATATCATCATTTGCATTTTTATTATTTATAATGTTTATTGCTGTTTCTACTAGTGTTTCTGTATCTGGCTGTGGGATAAGTACTTTTTCATCTACAAAAAATTTAAGCCCCATAAATTCTTGCGTATTAGTAATATATTGAAGTGGCTTTCCATTAATTATTTCTTGCAATTTTAAACTGTATTGTTTTTGTAGATCTATGCTTACTTCTTCTAAACTATTTATTACAAATTGCTCTGGTGTTTGTTTTAATATAAACTCTAATAATTTTTTTGCTTTTATATTTGGTTCTTCTATTTCATATTGTTTTAAGTTTTTTTCTCCTAAAATAAGTAATTCTTTTTGATTCATTTTATAATCTCTTTTCCTCACATTAAAATTATATCATTATACAAATTAAAGTACAAGATTATTTTTACGCAAAAAAATACCCCGCTCTAGCCGTAACTTGAATGAAATTTTAAGGACCTGCTTACACAGGTGGGTGTCTTGTTGAATGCTCCTGGGTTTCTTATATGAATAATATAAGCATACACGCCACATTCAAAGGCGGACTCCCGTTTATTGTTTGTTGGTTCTAAAATTCCAGTCTACACGCACTATGCAGGGAAACTATTTAATTTTTATCTTTGTTTAATTATATTAAACCATATTTATTAAAAAAAGTAAATACATATTTATAATTTAGTATAGTAAATTGTGTTTTTGCTTTATTTTTCAAGGATATTTCGTACTTTCTTTTTTGACTTATTTAGACTTTAAAAAATTGGTATTTAATTTTTATTGTTTTTTATTTATTTTAAATTCAAAATTATTATTAATTTATTATTAACTTTCTTTTTAACATTTTATCTTTAATTATGCCAATTCCTATAAAGTCTTTATTTTCTGTTTGTATTTGATAAATTCCATCTTTATTATTAGTATGTAATTTAACTCCGTTTATAAGTAATTGTATTTGTTCTTCATTTAAGTATATGCATGGATAGTCCTTAAAAAATGTAGGAATATCGATAATATGCTCTTTTACAATTTGCTTATTTTCTTCTAATTGTTCAATTGTTATAGCCTGCTCTATACTGAATGTACCTACCCTAGTTCTATTTAATTCTTTCATATAACCTATTGTATTTAAGCGTTTGGCTATTTCTTCACATATACTTCTTATATAAGTTCCCTTGGAGCAATATACAGTAAATGCAATTGTTTGTTCTTGCTTATTTATTTCTAATAATTTTATATCATATATTTCTATTTCTCTTGGTGGAACTTCAACTTGTTTTCCGCTTCTTGCATATTCATATAACTTTTTCCCATCTACTTTTATTGCAGAATACATAGGTGGAACTTGTTTTTGTTTGCCTATCATTGATTTTAAAGTATCTTCTATTGTTTGTAATTGTAAGCTTTTAGTATCTACTTCTTGCTTTTCTATAATGTTTCCTTCACTATCTAATGTGTCTGTTTTTATTCCTAATTTAAGAACTGCATTATATGCTTTATCATGATTCACTAAATATTCTGAAAGCTTTGTTCCTTTGCCTAATAAAAGTGGCAACACACCTGTTGCCATTGGGTCTAATGTTCCAGTATGACCTACTTTTACATTAAACATTTTTTTAACTTTTGCCACCACATCATGTGACGTATATTCTTTTGGTTTATTTATTATTAAAATTCCGTCCATTAACTTTTCCTTATAATAATCTACTTACTTCTTTTACTATCATTTCTTTTGCTTGATCTATTGTTCCAGATATAGTGCAACCTGCTGCTTTTGGATGACCACCACCACCAAATACAGCACACGCTTCAGAAACATTTACATAGTCATTAGAGCGAAGTGATACTTTGCATCCCTTTTCTGTTTGCCTAATAAAAACAGAAACTTCTACCCCTTCTATATCTCTACCATTTTCTACAATTCCTTCATAATCGCCGTTTTCTGCATTAACACTTTGCTCATCATCTTTTGTAATATATGTATAAGCAATTTTTCCATTTTCTAAAAATTCTAGTCTGTTATTGGCAATACGATGAAGTTCAAAGTTTGGTTTAGTTTTTATTTGTAATACTTTACGATATATACTTGATACATTTACACCTTTATTAAGAAGCCATGCAACAAATTCAAAGGTTTCTGCAGTAACTCCTTGGTACCTAAAGCCTCCTGTATCAGTAATAATTCCTGCTAATATGCAAGTACCTATTTCTTTTGTTACTTCTATACCAAAGTATTCTAATACTACTAATAAAATTTGACTACATGCTGGTGAATCTGGGTTTACATAGTTATAGTCACCAAACATTGTATTAGTTCCATGATGATCTATACAAACTTTTACTTTGGCATTTTCAAAATAGTTTGAAAACCCATTTAACATTTTTATTGAAGCACAGTCTAATGAAATAGCTAAATCGTAATGTTCTATGCTACTTTCTTTTTTTAATGATTCTATTCCTGGTAAGAAATTAAAAATTTTAGAATGTTCAGGAATAATTATATCTGGATTTTTTCCATAAGCCTTTAATGCATGATACATAGCAAGGCTACTTCCTATAGCGTCTCCATCTGGATTTTCATGTGTTAAAATTACAATTGTATTTGCTTTATTTATTTGTTCTAAAATATCATCTAATGTCATTTACATACCTCTCATTTTTATTTTATTTTTTTGCTTTTGCATTTATTCTTCTTTATTTTTTAACTCTTTTAATATGCTATCTATTTTTGCGCCATATTCAAATGAATCATCTATTTCAAAGATTAATTCTGGCGTAATTCGTAAGTTTATATTTTTTGCAATTTGGCTACGAATAAAACCTGTTGATTCTTTTAAGCCTTCCATAGTTTTTCCAACGCTTTTTGAATTTAAAATACTTACATAAATTTTAGCATATTTAAAGTCAGGTGTAATTTTTGCTTTAGTTACACTTATTAAGCCGGTTACTTTTGAATTTTTAAGTTCAAAAGTAAGTATACGGCTTATTTCTTTTTTTAATTCTTCATTAACCCTATTTAGTCTTGCCTCATTTTTTGGCATTTAAAGTTTCATCCTTTCTAATTAATTATCTTTTTACTTCTTCCATAATGTAAAATTCTAATGTATCTTCTTCTTTTACGTCATTGTAACCTTCTATTTGAAGTCCACATTCAAAACCTTTTGATACTTCTTTAACATCATCTTTGAAACGTTTTAAAGAAATTAATTTTCCATCATGTATAACAACATTCTCACGAATAACCCTTACCCCTGCATTTCTTTCTATTTTTCCGTCTAGTACATAAGCACCTGCAATGGTTCCAACATTAGATACTTTAAAGGTTTGTCTAACTACTGCATTTCCTATTACTTTTTCTTCATAAATTGGATCAAGCATTCCCTTCATTGCCGCTTCTACATCTTCTATTGCTTGGTAAATTACTGAATATTGTTTTATTTCTACATTTTCTTTTTCTGCCATGTCTTTTGCTGTATTTACAGGTCTTACATTAAATGCAATTATAATGCACTTTCCTGCTTTTGCAAGTTGTACATCAGACTCTGTAACAGCACCTGCTACTGCATGTATAACTTTTACTTTTACTTCATCATTTGATAGCTTTTCAAGTGACTGTTTTAATGCTTGTGCAGTACCTTGAACATCGGCTTTAACAATAATATTTAGCTGTTTTAAGTTTTCGCTTTCCATTTTTTCAAATAGATTACTTAATGTTACTTTGCTATTTTCAGCTATAGTTTGTTCTCTTTCTTGACGTTTTCTTCTTTCTATTAAATGTTTTGCCATTTTTTCATCTTTAACTTCATAGAAAGTATCTCCTGCTTCTGGTACTTCTGTTAGTCCCATTACTTCTACTGGTGTAGATGGACCTGCTTTTTTAACTTTTTGCCCCTTATCATTTTTCATAGCACGAATTCTACCAATAGATTTTCCTACAACAATGGTGTCACCTTCGTCTAATGTACCTCTTTGTACTAGTATAGAGGCAATTGGTCCTTTTGCTTTATCTAGCCTTGCTTCAATAACAGTTCCTTTTGCTTGTTTGTTTGGATTTGCTTTTAGTTCTTTCATGTCTGCTACTAGTAATACCATTTCTAATAAATTGTCTATATTAATTTTCTTTTTAGCAGAAATTGGAACATAAATGGTGTCTCCTCCCCATTCTTCTGGTACTAATTCATATTCCATTAATTCTTGTTTTATTTTTTCTACATTGGCATTTGGTAAATCAATTTTATTTACTGCTACAATAATTGGAATATCTGCAGCTTTTGCATGGTTAATTGCTTCTACTGTTTGTGGCATAACACCATCATCTGCTGCTACTATTAGTATAGCAATATCAGTAATTTGTGCGCCTCTTGCACGCATAGCAGTAAATGCTTCGTGTCCCGGCGTATCTAAAAATGTAATTTCTCTATTATTAATATTTACCTTATATGCACCAATATGCTGGGTAATTCCTCCAGCTTCGCCTTCTATAACATTTGTGCTACGAATTGCATCTAAAAGAGATGTTTTACCATGGTCTACGTGTCCCATAACAACAACAACTGGTGGCCTTGGTTTTAGATCTTCTTCTTTGTCTTCTGTTTCATCAAATAAAATATCTTCTTCTTTTACTTCTTCTTTTTTGTTTGCAGTAATTCCAAACTCTTCTGCTACTAAAAATGCGGTGTCAAAGTCTATTGTGTTATTAATTGTTGCCATCATTCCATAGCTAAATAACTTTTTAATAACTTCGCCACTTGTTTTTTTCATTTCAGATGCTAAATCTTTTACTGTAATTGTTTCAGGTATTGTAATTTCCTTTAATTCAAATATTTTCTGCTTGTTTCTTTCTTCATCTTTTGAGAATTTTCTTTTATTTTTCTTTCCTCTTGCAGTGGTTAAGTCGTAATAATCAAGCATTCCGCCGTCTTGTTCATTAAACATATGTGATAAGCTATCAACTTGTTTTAAATCTTTAAGCTTACCTTCATTAAAGTTTTCGTGGAAACGATCTCCTTTTTTTACTTTAGTACCTTTTTTAGCTTTGTTATCTTCGTAACGATTTGCCTTTTCTTTATCTATTGCCCTTGTACTTATATCTCTTTTATCTTCTTTTTCTATAATATCTGATGCCATAATATCTTTAATATTACGGTCAATTCCATGATTATCTAATGGTCTATTATTTCTGTTAAATTGCCTTTGTGTATTTTCACCTTGGCGATTATTATACCTATTTTGACCATTGTCACCTTGTTTATTATATTTATTTTGGTTATATTGCCCTTGACGTTGGTTACTATACTTATCATTGTTTTGACGGTTTTCAAAATGAGCTTGCCTGCCTTCTGCTTGGCGATTATTATACCTATTTTGATTATATTCTCCTTGGTGATTATTATATTTATTTTGATTATTTTCATTTTGGCGATTTTCAAAATGATTTTGATTACTTTGAACTTTGTTATTTGTTTGAACTTCTGTATGAGGTTTTGTATTTTCTGTAGTTTTAGGTTTTACATCATTAATAGCAGTAGAAGGTTTTTCTTCATTTTCTACTGTTTCTGCTTTTTCAGGCACCTTTTTATTTTCATCTTGCTTATTACTTTTTATACCAAATAGTTCACTAACTGTCATTGGTTTTACTGGTTGCTTTCTATACACAATATTAAAATCTTGATTTTTCTTTCTTTCTACAAAACCAACATCTTTTCTTTGTTCTTTTTCTTCCTTTTTCTCTTCTTCTTTTACATCATCTGATAAAATCACTTGCCTTCTAATAATTACTGGTGATGCATCTTTTTTTCCTTCTTGTTTCTTCTCTTTTTTTGCTGGCTCTACTTTTTCTTGATTTTTTGAAAAGGTATTCCTAATTTTTTCTGCCATATCTTCTTCTATAGCACTTAAATGACTTTTTATATTTAGTCCTAAATCTTGTGCTTTTGCTATTATTTCTTTATTTTCTACTCCTAATTCTTTTGCAAGTTCATGTACTTTAATCTTGCTCACTCACTTCACCCCCATCAATGATTTTTTTAATTGCTTGTATAAACCCTTTTTCTTTTATTCCAACCACAGCTTTATTTGCCTTTCCTATTGATTTACTTAAATCTTCTATGTTACAAATTTCATATATAGGCACATTAAATTGCTGGCATATATCTTTAAACTGATTTTTAGTTCTATCTGCTGCATCTTTTGCTAGTATAACTAATTTTACTTTTTTTCCTTCTATTGCCTCCATACATGCATCTGTTCCCGATACAACCTTTCCCGCTTTAGTTGCTAGTCCTATCATTCCATATAACTTTTGATAATTAACCAATATTACACCCCTTATTTCTCAATTGTATTTTGTAACTGTTCATACACACCTTCACTTATTTTAGTTTCAAAGCATTTTTCTAACCTTTTAGAAGAAACGGCTTTTTTTAAACATTCTGAATTATTACAAATATATGCACCTCTTCCTTGCATTTTGCCGGTTTTATCAATGTTAATGTTTCCTTCTTTATCTTTTACAATGCGAATTAATTCTTTTTTTAGCTTTTTAGTATTACACCCTATACAAGTACGATTAGGTAATTTTTTCAAAATGTCCACCCCTCTTATTTTAAATGTATTTGCAAATTTTATGCATTATTCCTATAGTTTAGCGGTTATTTGTTATTCTTCTTCTACATTTTCTTCTTGTGCTTTTGCTATCATTTCTCTAAATTGAGATTCACTCTTAATATCTATTTTCCAGCCAGTTAATTTAGCTGATAGTCTTGCATTTTGCCCTGATTTACCAATTGCTAATGATAATTGATCGTCTGGTACAATTACTTGTGCAAACTTTTCCTCCTCATTAATATCAACAGCCATAACTTGAGCAGGAAGTAATGCTGCTGAAATAAATATTGATGGATCTTCATTCCACTCGATTACGTCTATTTTTTCTCCGTTTAATTCATTAATAATGTTTTGAATACGTATTCCCTTTTGCCCAACACAAGACCCTACTGGGTCAATGTTTTCATTTGGAGAATATACAGCTACCTTACTTCTACTTCCAGCATCTCTTGAAACACTTTTTATTTCAATAACACCTTCATAAATTTCTGGTATTTCTAGTTCAAATAACTTTCTTACAAAATCTGCGCATGATCTAGAAACTGTAACTTGTGGAGTACCTTTTAACCCCTTTTCTACTTGTAATACATATGACCTTATTTTGTCATTTACATGATATTTTTCTGTAGGAATTTGCTCTTTTGCTGGCATAACAGCTTCTAATTTTCCTAAATCTAACACTACAATATTACTGTCTGCTTTTTGTACTATACCAGAAACAATTTCTTCCTTTCTGTTATAGAACTCATCAAAAAGTACATTTCTAGATTCTTCTCTAATTTTTTGTACTATAACTTGTTTTGCTGTTTGAGCTGCTATTCTACCAAAGTTTTTTGGTGCAAGTTCTATTTCTGCTTTATCTCCTACTGTTAGTTTTTTATCTATTTTTTTAGCATCTTCTAATAATATTTCTGCATTTTGATTATGCACTTCTTCTACTACATCTTTTATAGCATATATATGAACCTCACCTGTTTGTTTGTCCATTGTTACTTTTACATTTTCTTCAGAATCAAAGTTTCTTTTATATGCAGTTACTAAAGCAGTTTCAATAGATTCTAATAAATATTCTTTTTTTATACCCTTTTCCTTTTCTAGTTCTTGTAAGGCTAATACTAATTCTGTATTATCAATTGCTAGCATGTTTGCATTTGATTTCTTTTTCATTTTTATTCCTCCTTGTTACCAATTAAATTTTAATTTTACATTTGAAATATCTTTTTTTGGTAATTCTAATTCTTTATTTTCTGATATTATATAAATAAAATTTTCGTCAAACTTACTTAAAATTCCATCTATTTGCTTTCTTGGCTTTTCCTTTTGTTTTTTTTGTTTTTTATTAAGACTATTATCCTTTTCTTCTTCATTTATTAGTTTAAGTGGCTTAAATAAACTTACTGTTACTTCTTTTCCAATACTATTTTCAAAATGTTTTTCTTTTCGTAAAAGCCTTTCTACTCCTGGAGAAGAAACTTCTAAAAAATATTGCTCTTTAATGTAATTGGCATCATCTAATAAATCTGTAATTGCATCATTTACTTTTTCACAGTCATCTAAACTAATACCTTCTGGTTTGTCAATAAAAATGCGTAAGTAGTAGTCTTGAGCTTCTTTTTCATATATAACATCATACAGTTCATAACCTAATGAGTTAATTACATTATGTACTAGGCTTTCCACCTTTTCTTCTATACTTGCCATTTTTTCTCCTTTATAATTAACTGATATAATTTACTTTTATTTACGATAGAAGAGTGGGATTTGTTCCCACTCTTCTAGTAATTATTTATGCGATTATTATTATACGTTATTTTTCCAATAATTGCAAGTACTTTTTATAATTTTTTTATTTATATCAATTTATTTGATTTCTATTTACACTTTTTGTTATAGAAATAATTGAATCGCTATTTAAAATATGTTATTATTAAAATATTCATAAGAAAGTAGGTGCTCAAAATAAAAAGAAGATTAAATATATTTATTGATGAAAGTGGCGATTTTGGATTTACGAAAGGTAGTTCTGAATTATATGGCATTTCTTTTACAATACATGAAAGTGATAATTCAATAAAAGAAGATTTAGAATACCTAAATAATAGACTAAAAAAAGCTAATTATGATGGTATGATACATTTAGCTGATTTAGTTGCTAGACGCGGGGATTATGTACATTTTAATTTGGAACAAAGAAAAAATATATTTTGGTCAATATTTCATTTTTCAAGAAAAGTACCTGTTAAGATACATACCATTATTGTAGATAAAAGATATAAAAATAATAAAACACAACTAAATAAAGAATTAGCCACAAGTATTAATAACTTTTTTAATTCAATTAATAATTATATGAATGAATTTGAAAAAATAGTAATTTACTATGATAATGGTCAAGAATCGTTAGGTGCAATAATAGATACATTGCTCATAAATAAAAATAACATTGAACATAGAATAAATTTTAATCATAAAGAAAAAAGATTGTTTCAAGTATCTGATATGCTAACATTTGTAGATAAAATCATATATAAACATAATCATAATATGAAAATGACTAGAGCTGAAACATATTTTTTTAGTGTTAAAGATATTTTAGGAATTATAAGACAATTAAAAAATAAGAGATTATAAGAACCTCACCCACCATCACAATCAAAGATTGTGGGTGGGTACCCGAGAACCTTGTTGTTTCACAATAAAAAGCCATTCGAATGAATGGCTTTTTGCGACGCCTTGCGTCTACTCGGGTTTGGTCCTTGTGAGACCAATATATAAATAATATATCATTTATAATATATATTATTCATTTCTATAATAAAATTATACAACATATTTTAGAAAAAGTACATAGTTTTTTAATTTTTTCTTTTATAATATTTTTTTAAAAGTAATCCCACCTACTATTAGTAGATGGGATTATGAAATTTCAGCTTTTTCTTGCTTGCAAAGCCTGTTTGACCGTGAATCTTACATACGAGCTTTCATCAGATGCAAGTCTATCAAGGTCTAACGAGTTTGTGGCGGGATTGCTAGCTACTTTCACCCTTACATGCCAATCTGGGTCGTATGCAAGGTTGTGAAGCGTTTGCATGTGTGTATACTCGTTTCCTGCAACAGACCACCTTACGCGTACATGCTTGTTAGATGCTAACATATCTAACAGTTTTGCGTTTGAGGTGTTTCTCGCAATTCTTATCAGATTTCTAACAAAGAACTCTGATAACCTGTGCCGTAATTTCAATTTCACTCACTCCTTTAAAATTTTTAAGTGACTGACAAAAAAAGGATTCCCTTTTCATTTGCCTATTATATCACATTTCATACAAATATTCAAGTACTTTATTTTTACACATAGTTTACGTATGTGTCAAGTAAATGTAGGCAATTTTTTTATCTTTTTTTCTAATCCTTCAATGTCAATTGCTTCAACACTTTTATTATTTTATTGTTTGCTTAATAAACATAGCCACTTAATAGCTACATTTCATGTCACTAAATTCTATTGCTTTCATTATTTCTTTCATAAATTTATACTCTGAGTGGCCTTTATGTACTCCTGTTTTTTCTGTTTCAATTTCTGCTGTTAAAAATTTATCTTTCCTTGTTATGTTCTTTTTTACATTTTCTTCTATTTCTTTTATCCAGTCTTCTACACTTGTATCTATTGGTATTGGCGTTTCTATATCTTCTAAACTAAACTTCTCACTTAATACACATACCTTTGCTAAACTATTTGCTCCATGTTCACTAAATGCTTTTCTTCCACTACAAAATCTTTTCTCTAGTTTACTAAATATTTGGCTTTCTTGTGTTCCCATATTTCTATATTCTATTCCTTCTGGTGCTTCTGGTACTTCTATTAAATCTTGATATCTTGCTAAATCTTTGCTCAAATAACTTTGCAGTACATTTAATTTCTTTACTGTTTTTGCTTCTCCTCCTAACTCATATTTTAATCCGTCTATTGCTGACTGTATCTTATCATATTGCTTTGCTTTTACTAATTCTTCTATTATATTTCTATATTCTTTTGGTACGTCTCTTACTATTTCTTGCATGATATGAAATTGGTCTTTTTGATATATTCCTCCTTTGGCTGTTATTCCTTTTGTCCATTTTGCTCCATCTCCATTTGTTACTCTTAATTTTATACTTTTTTCATCATATTGCTGATATACTCTTGCATCCCTTAATTCCTTTATTTCTTTCGGTTTCATTATTCCTGCTATACATTGTTTATTTACTAAGCTATGCCTCTTGTCATC
>CANQGW010000023.1 GCA_947623555.1 uncultured Clostridia bacterium | reverse complement strand
GAAGGAGCACCAAATAGTAAAATACATAAGTATGATGTAGTTGTTGCTAAAAATTATTTATCAGAAGATGAAATTGCTCAACTAGAAAGAATTGTATCAGCGTATTTAGATTTAGCAGAAATGCAAGCTATGAGACATATTCCTATGACAATGGAAGATTGGGAAAAAAGGCTAAATGGATTTTTAACATTATGGGATCATGAAATTTTAAAAGACAATGGAAAAATATCAGCAGAAATGGCAAAACTTCATGCTGAAACAGAATTTGAGAAATATAGAATTGTACAAGACAAAATATATATTTCAGATTTTGACGAACTTTTGATGCAAACAAAAGATTTAAAAAATAATGAAAATAAAAAAACAGTTGATTAATTAAAATATAAAAATGCTGATTTTTCGTTGATAAATCAACAGTTTTAAAGAAAATACTGTGTGTCGATAAATTGCTTATTCAGAGGAGGATAGATATCAAAAGCAAATTGCAAAGGATAAAATAAGTGGTTAATCTATAAAAACTGTGCTTGCACTAGCTAAATAGTTGAAGATTACAAAATAAAAGGTTGGAAAAAAGAAATATGAAAAATGCAAAAAATGTTATAATAATAATTTTAATTATAGTATTAGTATTAGCAATAGGTTTAGTAGTAGGTTCAATGTATATGAAAAATAGCACTAATAAACCTGATAATAGTCAGTTAGAAAATAATGTTCAAATAACTAACGAAGATATTAATTTAAATAATGAAGCAAACCAAAATGAAATTAGTGCAGAAAATAGTGAAAATACTAATACAAATAAAACTAATAATGAAGTAAATAGCGTTCAAGATGGTAATAAAGTTAGTAATAATACGGCTAATAATATAATTAACAATGTAACAAATAAAAACAACAATACAACCAAAGATAATGTAACAAGTAAAAATAATAACAGTGCAAATAGTAATAATACAACTAACAATAACACTACTAATAATAAAGATGTAGAAGTTTCAAACTTAAGTAATAATGACTTATTTGCTAAATATTATGAAAAAGCAGAAACGCTAATGTCAAAGATGACATTAGAAGAAAAAGTAGGGCAAATGTTTTTAGTTAGGTTTCCTACAAGTGGGGTAATAGATCAAATAAAAAAATATACACCAGGTGGATATATATTATTTGGCAGAGACTTTAAAAATGAAACAAAAAGCTCTATGTTAAAAAAATTACAAAATTGTCAAAGTGCAAGTAAAATTAATTTAGCATTAGGAGTTGATGAAGAAGGCGGAACGGTTGTTAGAGTAAGCGCATACACTAACTTTCGCTCAAGTAAATTCTTGTCACCTCAACAAATATGGAAAACAGGTAAACTACCTGCAATATTAAAAGATTCAACTGAAAAATCTAATTTATTAAAAAGCATTGGCTTAAATATGAATTTAGCCCCTGTAGTAGATGTTCCAACTAAATCATCATCTTTTATATATGCTAGGTCATATGGAAGAGGAGTAAATGAAACTTGTGAATATACATCACAATTAATAAAAACCATGAATAATGATGGAATGATTTCTGTAATGAAACATTTCCCTGGTTATGGTGATAATGTAGATACTCATACAGGAATTGCTATTGATAAAAGAGCATATAGCACATTTGAAAAAGCAGATTTTTTGCCATTTAAGAGTGGAATTGGGGTAGGCGGACCTTGTATACTAGTAAATCATAATATTGTAACTTCAATGGATAAAAATAAACCCGCCTCATTATCAAAAAATGTACATGATATTTTAAGAAATAAATTAAATTTTTCAGGTATTATAATGACAGACGACTTGGCAATGGATGCAGTAAAAGAATATGCAGAAAATGGAAAAGCAGCTACTCAAGCTGTACTTGCTGGTAATGATATGATTATTACATCCGACTTTGTAAAACAAAGGCAAGAGGTTATAACTGCTGTTAAACAAGGTAAAATTTCAGAAAAATTAATAAATAATGCAGTTAAAAGAATACTAGCATGGAAGTATGCGTACAAAATAATAAAATAAAGGAGTGTATTAATATGAAAATATATTTTGCAGGCTCTATAACAGGTGGAAGGCAAAAAGCAAGTGACTATTCAAAAATGGTTGCTGTACTTCAAAAATATGGAGAAGTTCTTACCAAGAATGTTGGAGATGTTAATTTAACTATAAAAGGTGAAAATGTATCTGCTAAAGAAATTTATACAAGAGACGTAAACTGGCTAAATGAATGTGATATTTTATTTGCAGACATTACTGTTCCATCATTGGGCGTTGGTTATGAACTAGCGTATGCCGAAAGCAAACACAAAAAAATAATATGTATGTATGAAAAAGATAAAAATGTATCATCATTAATAATAGGAAATAGCTATTATAAACAAATACCATATTCAAATATAGAAGAGGTATTAGAAAAAATTGACAATATATGCAAGCAAGAAAGCAAATAAAAAAGGGATGATGTTAAAATGGAAAAAATTGTATTAATTGATGGCAATAGCATTTTAAATAGAGCTTTTTATGGCATTATGGGGTCTAAAATGTTAACAACTCCTGATGGAACATATACAAATGCAGTTTATGGCTTTTTGGCAATTTTATTTAGAGTGTTAGAAGATATTGACCCTCAATATTTAGCAGTAGCTTTTGACCTAAAAGCACCAACTGCAAGGCATAAACTATATGAAGGATATAAAGCAAACAGAAAAGGTATGCCAAATGAACTAGCAGAGCAAATGCCAATTATAAAAGATATTTTAAAAGCAATGAATATTACAATTATTGAAAAAGAAGGCTATGAAGCAGACGATATTTTAGGAACACTTGCTAAAAGGTCATCAAAAGAGGGGTTAGATGTTACTATTCTTTCTGGAGATAGAGATACTTTTCAATTAACATCAGATAAAATAAAAGTACGTATTCCGCATACAAAAGTTGGCAAAACAGAGGTAGATGTTTTTGACGAAAAAGCAATTATACAAAAATATGGTGTAACACCAATTGAACTAATAGAAGTAAAAGGCTTAATGGGGGATACATCTGACAATATTCCTGGTGTACCGGGGGTAGGGGAAAAAACAGCATTAGAACTTATAAAAAAATATCATTCAATTGATAATTTGTATAAAGAAATAGAAAAAGGTAGTGCAGACCTAAAACCAAAAACCATGGAAAAACTAACACAAAATAAAGACCTAGCAGAACTTTCTAGAACTCTTGGCACTATAAATACAGAAGTTCCGCTTGAAGAACAAATAAGCAATTTAAAAATAAAAGAATGGGACAAGGCACAAGTTCTTGCAAAATTTAAAGAATTAAAATTTAACCGTTTTATAGAAAGATTTAATTTAAATAATGTAGAAACTAAAAAGAAAGAAGAAAATTTTGAACCTTTATTTGAAATTAAAACTGTTTTACCAAATGATAATATAGAGGAGTTACTTCAAAAAATAAACCAAAACGGAAAATTATTTTATTTATTATCAAAAGAAGATGTTAAAGAAGATGCAATAATACCTAAAAAAATTACGGGAATGTATATATTTATAGATAGCATAATTTATGAAATAAAAAATGATATAGAAAAATACTTTAAAAATATATTAGAAAACAATAACATTTTAAAATATGGTTATCATTTAAATGAAGATTATGTTTTGCTAAAACAGATGGGTATTAGTTTAGAAGGAATTTGCTTTGATGCTGAAATAGCAGCATATAATTTAAACCCAACAAATAACCATTACACATTAGAAGAATTAGCAAGTCAATACTTAAATTTAGATATTTCAGAATATTTAAAATCTATGGGAGCTGATGAGTCAAAAAATACTCAAATAACATTATTTAGTCAAACTGAAAATGTAGATAGTAAAAAATATAAAAATGCTATTTTAGTTTACGTTATTAATAAGCTTTATGATGTAATGATTAAAAAATTACAAGAATCAGGATCGCAAGACTTATTTAATAATATTGAAATGCCTTTAGTTAAAGTATTAGCAGGCATGCAATATGAAGGAATATATGCAGATAAAGAAGAATTAATTGCATTTGGTGATAAACTAAAAGAAGAAATTGAAGCTTTAAAGCAAGAAATTTATAAACTTTGTAACGAAGAATTTAATATAAACTCAACACAGCAGTTAGGGATAGTTTTATTTGAAAAACTAAAATTACCAGTATATAAAAAAACAAAAACAGGATATTCAACAGATGTAGACATTTTGGAAAAATTAAGACCAGAGCACCCTGTTATTGATAAAATATTAGAATACCGTAGTTTAATGAAATTAAATTCTACTTATGTAGATGGATTAATTCCATATATAAATAAAAAAACTGGAAAAATACACTCATATTTTCATCAAACTATAACTGCAACAGGTAGAATAAGCTCAACAGAACCAAACTTACAAAACATCCCAACAAGAATAGAATTAGGAAAGCAAATTAGAAAGGCGTTTAAAGCAACAGAGGGCAATATTTTTATAGATGCTGACTATTCTCAAATAGAATTAAGAATATTAGCGCATATATCAAAAGATGAAAATATGATACATGCTTTTTGGAATGAAGAAGACATACATAAGCAAGCTGCATCTAAAGTGTTTAATATTCCATTAGAAGAAGTAACCAAAGAGCAAAGAACAGCCGCAAAAGCAGTAAATTTTGGTATTGTTTATGGAATTAGTGGATTTGGTTTAGCAGAACAATTAAAAATTAGTAGAAAAAAAGCAGAAGAATATATTACTCAATATCTAGAAAAATATGAAGGCGTAAAAAAATTTATGGATAATATAGTTGAAAATGCTAAAGAAAAGGGGTATGTAGAAACACTATTCCATAGAAGAAGGTATATTCCAGAACTTTCATCTAATAATTACATGGTTAGGCAATTTGGCTCAAGAGTAGCAATGAATACACCAATACAGGGAACTGCAGCTGACATTATGAAAATTGCAATGATTAAAGTATTTGATAAATTAAAACAAGAAAATTTACATGCAAAAATTATTTTACAAATACATGACGAACTTTTAATTGAATGTAAAATAGAAGAAAAGGAAAGAGTAAAGCAAATTTTAAAACAATGCATGGAAGAAGCAATGAAGTTAGATGTTCCACTAGAAGTAGAAGTATCAGAAGCAGATAACTGGTATGATGTTAAATAAGAAAAAGAATATAAATTGTTTTTAAAGAAAAACAATTTATATTCTTTTTCTTATTCTGGAACTATTGGGTCCATAATTTCATATTTTCTTATATAATCTTTAGTTTGCGTATTATTTACAATAACAGAGCTTCTATTTTTTCTTAAAAGATCAACTATATTATACACATCAACCCAAACCTGATTAGAGCCATCTTTTTGTACCTCGTTAAATATAAGCTGAATTCCAAAATGGAGGTGAGGCACGTTTATATTATTTACATCCTCTTTAGTGCTGTAACCAGTCATACCAAGGTAACCAATTACATCACCTGCTTGAACAATTTTACCCTCATAAATATCTTCTGCATAAGGGTGCCCCTTTCTTAAATGAGCATAATAGTAATAACGTTTTTTATCAAAACTACGAATTCCTATTCTCCAACCACCATATTGGTTCCAACCCACAGCTTCAATATACCCAGACTCAACTGCAATAACTGGTGTTCCAATGCTACCCATTAAATCATTCCCAAAATGAAGCCTTTTATATCCATAAGATCTAGAATTTCCAAAATCATCATAATGAGAATAACTGTAATTTTGTGCTAATGGGTGAAATGCTTTTAATCCATATACTTTTTCGTAAGCATTATTACTGTTAGGCTTTTGAATATTATATTCACCAATAAATTGTGACAAAACCGCTTCATAGCCCTCATAATAATAAGCATAATTTTTCATGTCTTTAGTAATAGTAGCTATTGTTTCACCGCTTTTTAATCTAGCTATTAATTTATCTAAATCAGCTTGCTTAAATTTTGTAAAATCATTTCCATATTTACAAGCAAGGTATGAAATTAGTTCTATCCAATTATATTTTACATTTTCATTATTATTATGAGAAGAAACATCTAAATTCAAAGTTTTTAACAAAACATTATAACTTACATTAAATTCAAACCATTTAATATAACTTTTATCTTCGTCTTTAGAAGAATTATTAATCTCCTCATTTAAAACTGTATTTTGGGTTTCAGTATTTTCTATATTTAAAAAGCTTTCATCTACTACATTATTTGCTTCAAAATTAAAGTTATATTTTAATATAACAGCCAAAGTAGATAGTGCAGTAATTGCCAACAAACATATAACTATAAATAAAATTTTCTTTTTTGAAAGTTTAATATTTTTAATTAACACAAAATTCACCTAATGTAATATATTAAGTTTTTTGTTATTTATAACCTAATAATAATATAAAAATGTATTGAAAAAATGGCTAGTATTTAGTAAAATAATAAAGTAGTATTTTAACCGTAGAAAGGAAACGTGGTAAAAAATGAAAAAATATTATTTTACATCAGAAAGTGTAACAGAAGGTCATCCAGATAAATTATGTGATTATATATCAGATAGTATATTAGATGAATGTTTAAAACAAGACGAAAACTCTAGAGTAGCAGTAGAAACATTTGCATCTAAAAATAAAATTACAATTGCAGGTCAAATTACAACTAATGCTAAAATAAATGCAGAAGAAATTGCAAGGAATGTAATAAAAGAAATTGGTTATGATAACGAACAGACAGATATAGACTATAGAACTTGTAATATAGATGTAAATATAACAACACAAAGCCCAGATATTGCAATGGGAGTTGACACGGGTGGAGCAGGTGACCAAGGTATTATGTTTGGTTATGCTAGTTCGGAAACAGAAAATTATATGCCATTTGCAATAGATATGGCACATAAACTAGCTAAAAAATTAACAGAAGTACGAAAAAATGGAGTAATACCATATTTAAGACCTGATGGTAAAACTCAAGTTACTGTAGAATATGAAAATGATATGCCAAAAAGAATAGAAACAATAATAATTTCTAATCAGCATTTAGAAACTGCTAGTATGGAACAAATAAGAAAAGATATTACAGAAAAAGTAATTCATGAAGTAGTACCTCAAAAATTTTTAGATGAAAATACCAAAATATATATAAATACAACAGGTAGGTTTGTAATAGGTGGACCTCTTGGTGATACTGGCTTAACAGGAAGAAAAATTATTGTTGATACGTATGGAGGTTATAGCAGGCATGGTGGAGGAGCATTTTCAGGAAAGGACCCAAGCAAAGTAGATAGGTCAGCTTCATATATGCTTCGCTATATAGCTAAAAATATTGTTGCAAATAATTTAGCTAAAAAATGCGAAATAGAAATATCTTATGCAATTGGAATGGACAAACCAATATCAATATGTGTAGACACATTTGGAACATCTACAATACCAGAAGAAGAAATTGTAAAATTAATTAGTAACAAATTTGACTTATCACCAAAAGGCATTATCAACTATTTAGACCTAAAAAAACCAATTTATAGGCAAACTACTAACTATGGACATTTTGGAAAAGAAAATATGCCATGGGAAAAGATAATAAAACTATAACTTAAAATTATGAAGGGTAAACAAATGAAATTAAAAGGAGTAGAAATAAAGCAATACATAATAGCAAATTTGAAATGGATAGTGCTATTTTTAGGAATAGTAGGCTTTTTAGCATTAGCAGAAAACGTATGGAACAAAGAAATAATGACAGCTGACATTTTAGGTTATAAAATTATTTCTACTATTTTAATTTCAAGCTTTATGACACCAATAGCAAAATTTATAACAAACTTTGGTGGTGCACTTTTTTTAATTTCTCTTACAATAATATTATTAATACTTATAAAAAATAAAAAAATAGGAATATCAATTTGCTTAAACCTACTTATTGCAACTATTTTAAACATATTATTAAAAAATATATTACAAAGACCAAGACCAACAGAATATAGGTTAATTGATGAAAGTGGTTATAGCTTTCCATCAGGGCACTCCATGGTAAGTATGGCATTTTATGGTTTTTTAATATACCTTATATACAAATATGTTAAAAACAGCAAACTAAAATGGACACTAATTATTATTTTAAGTACACTAATATTTTCTATAGGAATAAGCAGAATATATTTAGGTGTACATTATACAAGTGATGTATTAGGAGGATTTCTAATATCTATTTCATACTTAATAATATACACAAGAATAATAAAAAAATTTATAATTGATGTGAAAGGAAAGTAATTTTATGAAAGCATTAATAACAGGAGCTTCTTCTGGTATTGGAAGAGATATGGCAAGGCAGTTAGATAAAAAGGGTTATGATTTGGTACTTGTATCAAGGGATGAGAAAAAACTACAAGAAGTTAAAAATAGTTTAGCAGGCAAAAACATAGAAGTTATACCAATGGATTTATCAAATGAAGAAAACTGTAAAAATTTACACTCTATGGTAGGAAATGTAGACATATTAATTAATGATGCTGGGTTTGGAGTGTTTGGAAATTTTACAAAGACAAATTTAGAAAAAGAACTAGACCTTATAAAAACCAATATAACAGCAGTTCATATATTAACTAAATTATATTTAAAAGATATGAAAGAAAAAAATAGTGGACATATTTTAAATGTATCATCAATAGCAGGCTTTATGCCAGGACCACTAATGGCTAGCTATTATGCATCAAAAGCTTATGTGTTAAGGCTTTCAGAAGCAATAAGGGAGGAGCTAAAAAAAGAAAAGTCTAAAGTAAAAATAAGTGTACTTTGCCCAGGGCCTGTTAATACTAACTTTAATAAAGTAGCAGGCGTTGAGTTTAATTTATATTCATTAAGCAGCCAAAAAGTTGCAAAATATGCAATTGATAAAATGCTTAAAAACAAATTTATTATAGTTCCAGGTCTTGGAATAAAGCTATTAAGAATACTTGCTAAAATAAGCCCAAATAATATAACTACAAAATTTGTATATTTAATGCAAAAAAGAAAAACTACTCAATAACATTAATCTACTTTAAAAAAGTAGATTTTTTTAACTTAATTTTGTAACAAAAACGTTTTGAAAACGTCTTATATGCAAAGGGGGATAAAAGTTATGCAGAATATGGAGCAAATATATGAACAATATTTTGAAACAGTAAACAAATATTTATTCTGTTTAACTCATGATAATGATATTTCTGAAGAACTTACTCAAGAAACTTTTTACAAAGCTGTAAAAAAAATTAATACATATAAATCTGAATGTAAAATGTCTGTGTGGCTATGTCAAATTGCAAAAAATTTATGGTATGACCAATGTAGAAAAAACAAAAAAATTGCCAATTTAGATGAAAGTGATTTACTAGAAATAGCAGCAAATACTACTGTTGAAGAAAAAATATTGCAAGATGAAGAAAAAATGCAATTATATAAACAAATGCAAAAATTAGATGCAAAAACAAGAGAGGTAATGTATTTAAGAATTACAGGAGAATTAAGTTTTAAAGAAATAGGTATTATTTTGAATAAAACAGAAAACTGGGCAAGAGTAATATTTTATCGAGGCAAAAATAAGTTAAAGGAGGTTGATTAATATGGAAGAAAAAAGAACTTGTAAAATTGTTCAAGATTTATTACCAAATTATATTGAAAAATTAACAAATGAAGAAACAAATAACTTTATTGAAGAGCATTTAAAAAATTGCAAAGAATGTAAAAATATGCTAGAAAGCATGCAAAAAGAAATAAGTTTAGATGACAAAAAAAGAGATGACAGAGAAGTACAATATATAAAAAAATATAGTAAAAAAATGAAAATTTTAAAAACAATAATATTGCTAATAATATTTATATATTTACTTTTAGTAGCACGAAGAACCGTTATAATGGTATCTCTTTCAAAAAAAGCATATAATAACTTACTTAAAGATAATTATTATGCAAGACTATATTCACATTGTGGAGATACTTTAAGAATTACAGATAGTTATAATAAAGGAGACAATTATTTAACAACTATGACTGTATTTGAAAACAACGATCAAATAAACAAAATAACCTTTTATGAAAAAGATGACGAAAAAATATGTTTAACACAAGTAAATGATAAAAAATATTTATTAGATGCAGAAAATATAGTAGGAATGCATATATTACCAGTAACAGATGTTTTAGATGGATTTCTTGCTAACTTACAATATGCTTTAGTAATAGGAATAGACTCTACATATTGTAACGGAAGAGAATGTTATGTTATTAAAGGAAAAAATTATGAAAGGTTTGTAGATAAAGAAACTGGTTTATTATTAAGAAGTATTCAAAAAGCAGAGAAGAATGATGAAAATAGAGCAGATACTATAGTTGATTATGAATATAAATTTGATGTAGTAGAAGATAGCAATATTGTAAAACCTGATATATCAGGGGCAATAGCAAGGTAACACATCATCATAGTCAAAGTTTTATTACCGATAATTTTTCTTAATTTTTTATACTCAAACAATGAGCTAAACAAATGTAGTTTAAAATATTAAAAATGCTCATTGTAGCCTGTTTAGCCCAACTAAAAAATTTCTTTAAGGTTTATACTTAAAGAAATTTTTTATATACCTATAATAGCAATAAAAGCCATACATGTCAAGGAAAAACGAAAAAGTTTTATATAAATTTTTTTGATAAAAATTTAAAAAATTCCTCATTTTTTGAAAGCTAAAAAATACTTGTAATTTAGCGGAACCGCGCTTTACAAGCATTTTTGTATTTTCTTTAAGTATAAACCTTAAAGAAAAATGCAAAGGAGGAATAAATGTTGAAAAACAAAGGAATAACGCTAATTGCGCTTGTAGTAACAATAGTAGTGCTTTTAATATTAGCAGGTGTAAGTATAACAGTAATATTTGGTGACAATGGAATAATAGAGCAGGCACAAAGAGCAGCAGATGAAACAAATGAAGAAGTAGAAAAAGAACAACAAGATATGCAGGGTATTCAAGGCATAATAGATGGGCATACAAATGGCGGATCTGGTGGAGGAACAGTAGATGACGACAATGATTCACCAATATTAAAAGAACCACAAGTAAAAGATAGTATGGGAAAAGTATTAAATGCAAGTGAAAATACAACAGTATATGACGCATATAATAACCCAGTAGAGGTGCCAGCAGGATTTAGCATAGTACCAAACGGAAAAAACAATGTAGAGTATAAATATACAGAAACAGCAGACCATATTCCATCAGTACAAGATGGAATAGTAATAACAGATGAAATAGGAGAAGGTGGAACAATTACAGGAAATGAATTTGTATGGATACCAGTAGGAACAATAAAAAATAAAAACCGGAGATAAAAATGGTCCTACAACAGAAATAACATTAGGAAGATATACTTTTGGAAGTGATGGAACTCCGACTGAAATGTCGTCAATAAGTTCTTTCCCTTATACAGAAAACCCAACAGATCATTCAAATAATACACCAGCAAGAGATATAGAAACATTTATAAGTAATACAAACAAAAAAGGAGGGTATTATTTGGCAAGATACGAGGCAAGTTATGGAGGTAAAGATAAGCCATTAAGTAAACCATCAATAGGAACACCGGAGAGGTACGGGGGGGAGCAATATGCACCTAGCACAAATTCTCAAATTGGACAATTATGGAGTAATATAACACAGCCAAATGCAGCAATAGCAGCAAGAAACATGTATGCTGAAAATGATAATTATGAAAGTGATTTAACAAATAGTTATGCATGGGATACAGCAATAATGTTTATACAAAAATATGCAGAAGGAAAAGAAAACTATTCAAATGAAACAGGAAAAGGTCATAATAGCGGTAAGAATAAGCCAGATAATACGGGAGAAAGAACTATTGGTGTGACGACAGATAAAGTATGTAATATCTATGATATGGCAAGTAACTGTTTCGAGTGGACAACAGAAATCAGTACGCTTTCGGGCGGAGATTTTTGTACCCTTCGTGGTGGTGAATGCAGTAGCAACTTGCGTGTACAAAGCCGATCCGACGAGGATATATACTTTGCCTACCAAACCTTTTCTTTCAGGACCTGTATTTATGTAAAGTTAAAAAATTGAAAATTACACAAAATTATTTACGTACTTGGGTGGTAAGTAAGACTACTACCAACATATTAGTTAGTAGTAGTTTTCACTTTATAAGTCTACCTATTCTTGATCATTTTTAGACTTTTATTGTTTTCTTTTTCTAGCTGTTTCAAACTCTTTTCAGGTGTAGGTAAGTCTTCTGGCATAGTTCCTCCGTTTTTAGCAATTACTTCTCTTATATTTTTACCAATATTGTAATGAGTTTTATTGGCTTCCTTTTCAGTTTGGATATTATCTTTCTTTAATTTTTGTTCTGTTTGAGAAATTCTAAATAAATTCGCAATAAGCTCATCACTACCCATATTGTCTAAAATATCTTCTCTATATCTTAATCCTTTTCTTTTTGCAATGTCATCAGCTGTTTCACCATTATATAAGCCTTTATATCCACTATTATGGAACTTGTCAAAATTTTTTACTCCTGCTTTTTTGGCAGTTTGATTTAGTGAATAATTTCCTTTTCGTGTTAAATCTCTTTGATAAAATCTCTTTTCATCTTCTGTTAGCATAGTATATTCTTTTTCTGTAATTTCTTGCTTTCTTGTTTGAACTGCAAAATATGTTTGAGTAAGAGCAATTACCTTTTTTCTACTATCTCCATTTTGTGCTATTAAATAACAAGCATAACGAGATAATTTATAATCTTTTTGTTTTCTTTCTGCACCAGAACCTATTTTAACCATTTTGTCGGAGCCGACAAAATGCTCTAAAGCATTGCAATTGCTGTTTTCACAAGCTGTTTTTGCCTTTTCTATTACATCATTAAATTTTCTCCATTCTGTATAATTTAAAACATTTTGCAATTCTCTAGCATACCAAAACTCAACTCCATTTTCATCAACATGTTTAATATCTTCAAAAGATTTGTTAGTTTTATCTAATTCTTTCAATAACATCATCTCCATTTCTCAATATATTATTTTAATTGTTTCAACATTATTATAAAACAATTGTTTGATAAAGTCAATTACTTTTTTCCTTATTTTTAAAAATTTTAAAGTTTTGACTTTAACTAAAGTTTTAACTCCATATAATCTAGATAATTGAAGTACAATATATTGAACAGCAATTTATATGATGTTAATAAAAAAAAATCATCCTTTTAGGATGATTTTTCAATAAAGTTTAAACAGATGCGTTTTGGTACCAACGACGTAGATATTTACAACTTTTATAAAAAATTTGTTTTGTTCGCTTGTATTTTATATAACAATATTGTATAGTAATTGTTATAGGAAATGAACATAGTAGTAGATATGTGTTGCCACTGCACTTGATAACTTTTGTTATCAGAAAGTGAGGTGGTGTTTATGAGTTTTATACTATTTTTAATCTATGCCTTAATGGTATCATCAACAATAAACGTAGCCTTATTGACGATTTTATACATAAAATATATAAATTCAATAATAAATAAGGAATAAAATAACAACACATTCCACTATGCCAATATTGCGAATGTGTTGTTATACTCTTATGTAGTGGTAACCGCATTCACTGCGGTTATTCATTTCCTATATTTATTATACTTAAGATTTTAATAAAAGTCAAGCAATTAAGTGCTGTTTATATGTATGTTAGGGAGAAAACTATTCAAAATGTTCTCATTATAATATTTTTAAAATTTTATATTATCAAAAAGTATAATTCTATATTTATCATCATTTGGATAAAAGGGTTTTGACCTTACCATAAGTCCTAACCACCTATGAGTTTTGACCAATGATGCAAAACTCGTGGGAGGATATAGTACATGCTGAAAATAAAATAAAAAAATACCATCCTTTAGAATGGTATTTATATAATCTGGTCTATTAGTTTAAACAGATGTGTTTTGGTACCGATGGTGGGACTCGAACCCACATGGTTTCCCGCCAGATTTTGAGTCTGGTGCGTCTGCCAGTTCCGCCACATCGGCATGTGTTTGCCTTAATATAATACCAAAAAAAAATGAAAATAGCAATTGTTTTTTTAAAAATACACAAAATTATAAAAAAATATAAAATCTATTGACAATTGAATATACATTCAACTATAATAAAGTTAAGTTGAATACACATTCAATTGTTATTTTAAGGAGATGATTTTATGTCTAAAAATGAATTTATATGTGACTGCAATATTATTCATGAAGATGTAGTAAAAGACACAATTAAAAAAATGCCAGATATGGATTTATTTAATAAATTAGCAGAGTTTTTTAAAATATTAGGAGACACCACAAGAGCCAAAATTTTATATGCTCTTGACCAAAATGAAATGTGTGTATGTGATATAGCAAATGTATTAGGAATGAGCAAATCTTCTATATCTCATCAATTAGGCACTTTAAGAAGAATGGCTATTGTAAAATGCAGAAAAGTGGGAAAAGAAGTATATTATATGTTAGATGATGACCATGTAAAAGGACTATTTGAACTTGGCATAGAGCACATTGGGCATGGAATATAAATAGTGGAGGTTAATATGAAAAAGGATTTATTTAAAATATTATTAGCATTTGCACTATTAATAATAGCATCATGTATTCCTTTTAAAATATCATATATAAATATCTTGATTTATATTGTTAGTTATATTATAGTTGGGCTAGAAGTAGTTCTAAAAGCTGCTAAAAACATAATAAAGGGAAAAGTTTTTGATGAAAACTTTTTAATGACAGTTGCAACAATTGGTGCATTTTGCATAGGTGAATTTCCAGAAGCAGTAGCAGTAATGCTATTTTATCAAATAGGCGAACTATTTCAAGACTATGCAGTAGATAAGTCTAAAAAATCAATTGCAGATTTAATGAACATAAAACCAGATTTTGCAAATTTAAAAACAAATGAATTAATAACGACTGTAAGCCCAGAAAAAGTAAAAGTTGGTGAAACAATAATTGTAAAACCTGGAGAAAAAATTCCTTTAGATGGTATTATATTAGAAGGAAGCTCTATGCTAAATACATCTGCATTAACTGGCGAATCTGTTCCAGTAGAGGTACAAGAAGGCGATACTGTATTAAGTGGCTCAATTAATCAAACAGGACTTTTAACTATAAAAGTAACAAAAGTATTTGGAGAGTCTACTGTTAGTAAAATATTAGAGCTTGTACAAAATGCAAGTAATAGAAAAGCAAAATCTGAAAACTTTATTACCAAATTTGCTAAAATATACACACCAGTTGTTGTAATAATTGCTGTATTATTAGCAATTGTGCCACCACTTATTTTAGGCAAAGAAACTTTTAGTAGCTTTTTATATAAAGCATTATCGTTTTTAGTAGTATCATGTCCTTGTGCACTAGTAATTTCCATTCCATTAGGCTTTTTTGGAGGAATAGGTGGAGCTTCTAAAAAAGGCATTTTAGTAAAAGGTGGTAACTACCTAGAAGCATTAGCAAATTTAAACATAGTAGTATTAGATAAAACTGGCACTTTAACAGAAGGCGTATTTGAAGTGCAAGATATACAAGCATTTGATATATCAAAAGAGGATTTAATAAAATTAGTAGCACATGCAGAACATTATTCTAATCATCCAATATCAAAGTCATTAAAAAATGCGTATAATAATGAAATACAAGAGGGCTTAATTTCTGAAACACATGAATTAGCAGGACTTGGTATTGAAGCAGTAGTAGATAAAAAAATTATTTTAGTAGGAAACGAAAAATTAATGCAGCAAAGAAATATAAATTATGTAGCAAATGATGGAATAGGTACTGTAATATATGTTGCTATTAACGAAAAATTCGCAGGAAGTATTTTAATTGCAGACAAAATAAAAAAAGATGCTAAATTATCAATTCAAAAATTAAAAAAGCAAAATATTAAGAAAATTGTTATGCTAACAGGGGATAAAAAAGAAGTAGCAGAAAATGTAGCAAACAAGTTAGGGATAGATGAGGTTTATAGCCAGTTACTTCCAAACGAAAAAGTTCAAAAAGTAGAAGAGCTATTAAGGAAAAAAGGCAAAAATGGAAAACTTGCATTTATAGGAGATGGAATTAATGATAGCCCAGCACTAGCAGTTGCAGATATAGGAATTGCAATGGGAGCGTTAGGTTCTGACGCAGCAATAGAAGCATCAGATGTAGTAATTATGACAGATGAACCATCTAAAATAGAAGAAGCTATTAAAATAGCTAAAAAAACTATGATGGTTGTAAAAGAAAATATCGCTTTTGCAATAGGCGTAAAAATAGTCATTTTAATTTTAACTGCTATGGGAATATCAAACATGTGGCAAGCTGTATTTGCAGATGTAGGGGTTTCTATACTTGCTGTTTTAAATGCATTAAGAGTATCAGTTGTAGGAAATTTAAATTTTGAAAAAAGGGAGAAAAAATGAAATTAAATTTTTTAAATGATATGCTATATAGCCAGTATGGTAAAGAACTTTCAGAAAAAATTATACAGGGCTATATGCAAAAAAGACCTGTTACTTTAAGGGTTAATACTTTAAAAACAAATATTAATAATATAAAAGATATTCTGCTAAAACAAAATATTGAATTTAAAGAAGTAGCATGGAGTAAGAACGCATTAGTTTTAAATAATGTGGTAGAGCAAGATATAAAAAACTTAAATTTATATGAAGAAGGTCAAATATATATGCAAAGTTTATCAGCAATGCTTCCTGTAATTGCCCTAAACCCAAAACCAGATGAAAATATATTAGACATGGCAGCTGCACCGGGTGGTAAAACTACACAAATGTCAGCAATAACTCAAAACAAAGCTTTTATTACAGCATGTGAAAAAAATAAAATAAGAGCAGAAAGGTTAAAATATAATCTTGAAAAGCAGGGCGCAGGAAATGTAAATGTTTTAGTGGAAGATGCAAGAAATTTAAGTAATTATTTTTCCTTTGATAAAATTTTATTAGATGCACCTTGTAGCGGAAGCGGAACTATTTATTTAAATGATGCAAAAGTAGAAAATATATTTACACAAGAATTAATTGAAAGGTCTATAAAGCTTCAGTATATTTTATTAAAAAAAGCAATTGATATATTAAAAAAAGATGGGGAAATGCTTTATTCTACTTGCTCAATTTTAAAAGAGGAAAATGAAGAAAATATAGAAAAGCTATTAAAAAGTAAAAAGGTAGAAATTATTCCAATTGATTTAAACTTATTTAAAGGTGTTCCACTTTTACCTTCAAATATAGAAGGTGTAGTTACAGTATGCCCAACTAATTTATATGAAGGCTTTTTTATGGCAAAACTAAAAAAATTATAAAAACAAAAACTTTGAAATAATTAAATATTTCAAAGTTTTTTAAAATTTACAAATATTTTTTTAAAGTTTCTACGCTATCTTCTTGCATAACAACAAAGTCATTTAAAATGTTTTTAACATCATGGTCAGCATCTTCATTTTGATTAAGTAAACGTCTTCCTTCTATAATTCCCATATTAGTACCTTGCATTAATAATTCAGAAAGTTTAGAAGTAGTATCATCTGTCATGGTTTTCATTTGAATACCGTACCATGTCATAGCTTTAGTCATAGCATTTGTTTCATGAGGGTCTTTGTCAGAATACTGCGAATATAGCTCATTTACTCTTCTAGAAATATCTTTGTATTTGTTGTATTCAGTATCTAGCACATTTTTAAAATCACTATCACTAACTTTGTCATAAACATAGTGTATAGCATCCATTCCCATAGTAGCACCTTTGTTAACCTCATCTAAAATATTTAAATTTTGATTTTCCATAAAAAACTCCATTCCTAGCATAGTTTGCTAATTTATTTTATATTAGTATGTACAAAAAAACAAAAATAATACGTATATTTGTTTTTTAAATTAATACAATGAAATAAGGAAAGGAATGATATTAAATATGAATAAAGTAAAAATTTATTTAAAATCAATTTTAATACCTGTAATTGTTGGCGTAATTGTTGGACTTATTATATCTAAATTTATGGACTACAACACTTTGCAAAAACCACCATTAGCACCGCCAGCAATACTATTTCCAATTATATGGACTATTTTATATATTTTAATGGGAGTATCTTATGGAATTTTAGCTAGCAACAATTTAGTAGATGAAGACATAAACCTAATTTATTATATGCAACTTGCAATTAATGCAATATGGCCAATATTATTTTTTGTATTTAAATGGAGGTTTGCATCTTTAATATGGATAATGCTTTTAGTAGTAGCAGTTATAGTAATGATTATTAAATTTTATAGCAAAAATAAATTAGCAGGGCTTCTTCAAATTCCATATTTATTGTGGACCATATTTGCAACTTATTTAAATTTTGCTTTTTATATATTAAACTAAAAAATAAACTGTTTTAAACAGTTTATTTTTTTATTCTTTCATTTCTTTTGCAAGTTTATTTATTGCTTTAGTTTCAATTCTAGAAACATACGAACGTGAAATTCCCATACTATTTGCAATTTCATTTTGAGTTAAAGGCTTTTGCCCCATAAGACCAAACCTTAATTCCAAAATTGTTTTTTCCCTTGTTTTAAGTACATCCTTCATTTTCTCATATAATTGCTTTACTTTAAATTTTAAATCAACTTCATCTTCAATATTTTTTTCGTTGTTCTCTAATACCTCTTGCAATGTAACGGTATTATCATCTTTATCTTTTCCTATAGGATCTTCTAAATATACCTCCGCACCTAATTTCTTTATGCTTCTTAAGTACATTAGTACTTCATTATCTATACAGCGAGAAACATAAGTTGCAAGCCTTACACCTTTAGAACTATCAAAACTGTTAATTCCTTTTATTAAACCAATTGTTCCAATAGAAATAAGGTCATCTTGTTCCACTTTGCTAGTTGCATATTTTTTGCAAACATGTGCAACTAACCTTAAATTACGTTCTATTAAAATATTTCTTGCTTCTTCATCTCCATTTTTCAAAAGTTCCAAATACTTTTTTTCTTCTTCACTATCTAATGGTTCTGGAAACAAAGAATTATTAGAAATATAACCAACTAAAAAGACACTAGAGCTTAAAAAAGTTAAAAATCCAGAAAGGAAAATAGCTAACATTTAAATACCTCCGTGATTTATAATATATTAAAAATTATATGCTTTTAAAATTATAAAGTGCATGACCTTTGTTAAGAAGATTATTACAACAACTTGTTTATTGCATAATTACTAACCTATTGATATAATGGTAAAAAAATGAAAAGGAAAATTTAAAATGAACTTGCAAAGTTGTAATATATGTCCACGTAATTGCGGAGTAAATAGGTTAAATGGTGACAAAGGAATGTGCTTATGTAATGACAAAATAAAAGTAGCATTAGCATCAGTTCATAATTATGAGGAGCCATGCATTAGTGGTAAAAACGGATCTGGAACAGTATTTTTTAGCAATTGTAATTTAAAGTGTATATATTGCCAAAACTATGAAATAAGCCAATTATCAAAAGGTAAAGAAATTACAGTAGAAGAACTTTCACAAATTTTTTTGAATGAGCAAAATGAGGGGGTTAATAATATTAATTTAGTAACCCCTACAATGTATGCTGTTCAAATATTACAGGCTTTAAAGCTAGCAAAATCTAAAGGGCTAAATATCCCTATAATATATAACACTAATGGATATGAAAATGTAGAAACGTTAAGAGAATTAGAAGGATATATTGACATTTACCTTCCAGACTTAAAATATTATTCAAATGAAATTTCTAAAAAATATTCAAAAGTAGAAAACTATTTTGAAGTTGCAACTAAAGCAATACAAGAAATGATAAGGCAAGTGGGTGCCCCTGTATTTAATGAAAAAGGTATTATACAAAAAGGGGTTATTATTAGGCATTTGGTGCTTCCAAACCATATTCAAAACAGTAAGCATATACTAAAATGGATAAAAGAAAACCTACCAGAAGACATATATGTTAGCGTAATGGCACAATATTTTCCTACTTATAACGCAAAAAATGATAGCCTTATTAATAGAAAATTAAATCAAAAAGAATATAAGCAAATAGAAAATTACTTATACACTTTAAACTTAAAAAATGGGTATATTCAAGAGCTTGGAAAGCATGAAGAAGAATATGTACCAAATTTTAATTTAGGTGAATAAAAAATATTGCTTTATTTTAAAAGTTTTGATATATTATGACAAGATAAAACAAAAAATGGAGGTTTTAATATGAGTAAGTTTGATGAAATTTATTTAGACATTGTAGATAAAATTTTAAAAGAAGGTTATTATGATCAAAACAGAACAGGAATAGCCACATATAAGTTGCCACATCAAATAATGCAATTTAATTTAGAAGAAGAATTTCCAATATTAACAACAAAATTTGTTGCTTTTAAAACAGCAGTAAAAGAGCTATTGTGGATATTTCAAAAACAGTCAAATAGTGTAGAAGAATTAAAAGCAGAAAATGTTCATATATGGGATGAATGGGAAATGGAAGACGGAACTATTGGAACATCTTATGGTTGGATAGTAAAAGAATTTCATCAAATAGATACTTTAATAGAGCAATTAAAAACAAATCCTCAAAATAGAAGAATGATTATTAACTTATGGCAAATTCCATATTTAAATACAGGTGCACTTTATCCATGTGTATTTAATAGTTGCTGGGATGTTACAGCAGGAAAGCTAAACTGTTTATTAACAATTCGTTCTAATGATTTACCTCTAGGAAATCCTTTTAATGTAGTTCAATATGCAGTTTTAGTACATTTATTAGCACAAGTAACAGGTTATAAACCGGGGCTATTAACAGTATGTATTAGCAATGCACATATCTACGAAAATCAAATAGATGGAATGAAAGAGCAATTATCTAGAAGGGAAAGAGCCCTTCCAGCTCCAAAACTTTGGATAAACCCAGAAATTAAAGACTTTTATAAATTTACTATTGATGATATAAAATTGCAAGGATATGAACATTTGGGAAAAATAGAAATGCCAGTTGCAGTATAGAATATACACAATGATATATAAACGAAGGTGAAGGCATATACATAAAAAAGTATATGTATAAGACAGTAGGTAATATGTCAATAGAAAAATAAAAAATTTTTCAAATATTTTTAAACTAAATATTGAAAAATAGGCA
>CANQGW010000022.1 GCA_947623555.1 uncultured Clostridia bacterium | reverse complement strand
GCAATTTCATCTTCTGATAAATAATTTTTAGCAACAACTACATCATACTTATGTATTTTACTATTTGGTGCTCCTTCCCAAGTAGTTAGTCCCATATTTTCTTTTTTGTGGTCTGCTCTATTATAAATAATTTCTGCGGCAGTATTACCAGATATTGCATAATGTAATTTATTTTGTACAGAAGTGAAAAATCGAATTGTTGATTTTGCTGTTTTGTCATAGTCTATTGAAGTGGCATAAATATCGGTTATTTTTTGATAAAATTTTCTTTCTGACATTCTAATTTCTCTAATACGTTCTAATTGCTCTTCAAAATATTTTTCTGTTAAAATTGAGCCACCATTCTTTAATCGTTCATCATCCATTACCCAACCTTTTATTGTGTAATCTTTCACTATTTGGTTTGCCCATTTTCTAAATTGTACTGCTCTTTCATTATCTACTTTGAATCCAATAGCAATTATCATTTGAAGATTATAGTGTGCAACATTTCTTGAAACCTCTCTGTTGCCTTCTTTTTGAACTATTAGGAAATTCCTAATAGTTGAATTTTTTTCAAGTTCATTATCTTTATAAATATTTGATATATGTTCATTGATAGTTGCTACATTTACATCATATAAAGTAGCCAACATCTTTTGTGTAAGCCATATATTTTCATCTTCATATCTAACTTCTATTGATTCAGGACTGTCTCCTACTGCTGCTACATAAGTTAAATATTCTGCTGCACTTGAACGTATGGTTATTTCAGTATTTTTTTTCTTTTTCAATAGACATTTCTCCTTTCACCCTTAAAATAGATTATAATTTATTTTCTTTCAAACTAATGAATATTTAAATTATTCATCAGGAATCATCTGAAAAAATTTGCTTTTGGTATCTATCCTCTTCTACCATCACTAATTAAGTACATAATTTATCATTTCTATTTTCTTCTACCATATCACTTATTTCTTTCAATTTATTTTCTAAAAGTTTTTTATCCATTAATTTTAAAGTATATTGTGATACCATAGTTGGTGACATTAAATCATTAAATTATTAGTCCAACTAATTTGTCTCAACAGCGTTGAGACAATTTCATTATCCTTATAAGTTTCATAAAATTGCTTCATTCTATAAATTCCATGTTAATTAATAATTTTATACTTTTTTTAAATCTTTAGAATAATATATCATATCAGTACAAACTAAATCTCCATCCTTTATCTCTTCTTCATAATTATCTATAAAAAAATCCTTTAATGTTTTTTCATATTTATCAAAACCTTGCTTAACATAGAATGGTATATTATTTTCTGTTGTTCCCACTATCATTTTTTTATATGTTTGTTTATAATTGTCAGCTAAATATTTTATCATTTTTTTTGCATAGCCTTTTCCTCTATATTGTTCCTTTGTTACTATGTTTTTTAATTCTATGGTATCCCTATCTACTTTTGTTACTACAGCTACACACACCACCTCTTCCTTATATCTTAAAACAAATACATCTCCATCTTTTAAATATTTTTCTATCATTTTCTCACTTGGATCTGCATCAAGAAGTAAATTCATATATTGCTTTTTGTTATTTTTTTCTTTATTAATTATTATTGTTGTTTTTACTGGTAAAAATTCAAAATCTTTTGGTAAATTTAGTTTTGTATTTTCATTGGTTAAAAATGAAGATTCTTCTGAAAATATGCAACCACAATATTTTTGCATATATAAACCTAACTCTCTTGCTTTTGCTTGTCCTTCTCTAAAGCCTACCCTAAAATCTCTATATAGAAAATCAAGTCCATATTTTTGAGCGATTTTTTCTCCTATTTTCTTTATTTCATCATGTTTTTGATATGGGCTTACTAGTAAAGTAGTAGTAATTGTGTCAAATCCATGCTCTTTTGCATATTTTGCAGTTTGCTCTAATCTGACTACATAACAATAAGACGTACATCTATTTTCTAAATTTCCAATTACATTTTGGCAAAAATCTTTTAAGCCATATTCATCTTCAAAAATGGCTTGTACATTAATTGAACTAGTATATTCTTTTAAACAGTTCCTTCTTGCTTTGTATTCTGTATATGGGTGTATGTTTGGATTATACCAATAAACTGTGGGCTCTATTTTTTCATTTCTTAAACTATCTATGCAGTACACACTACAAGGTGCACAACAAGTGTGCATTAAAAGTTTCATTTCGTTCTCCTTATAAATTATTAAAATCTAAAATATATAAATGGGTTGTATGTTGAACTTAAAAGCATACAAATACATATTATAAACACTGCAAAGGTACATACATTTGACATAAAATGGAATGATACCTTTTCTTTATTAGCACTAGATATATTTTTTATAATTGGCATGCTTGCAATTATTGCAGGTATAAAGTATGGCAATGCCGAAAATATATCAAAGTTTAATATAATTTGTTCAAATAAGTCTGCACCTTGAAAGCTAAACATTTTACCTAATACCATTGTTATTTGTGAAAAGCTTTCTACTCTAAAGATAACCCATCCTACTATTACAATTAATAAAGTATAAATATGCCTTATAATTTTTGGTAGCTTTTCTAATACTTTTCCTAAAAATAGCTTTTCTATTATTAGCAATATTCCATAATATAAGCCCCAAATTACAAAATTCCAAGATGCTCCATGCCATAGACCTGTAAGCATCCATACAACTAATATGTTTCTTAACCATTTTATTTTGCTTACTCTATTTCCGCCTAATGGAATATATACATAATCCCTAAACCATGTAGATAATGAAATATGCCATCTACGCCAAAAGTCTGTTATACTATCTGCAATATATGGATAATTAAAGTTTTCTAAAAAGTTAAAACCAAATACTTTTCCAAGACCAATTGCCATGTCTGAATAACCACTAAAGTCAAAATATATTTGAAATGTATATGCAAAAGCAGCTATCCAAAGTGCAACAGTTCCATAAGATGCTATATCTGCGCCATAAATTGTATCTGCAATAATTGCCATATTATTAGCAATTATTACTTTCTTTCCAAGCCCTATTATAAACCTTTTTAAACCATCAATAATTTTGGTAATGGTTTCTTTTCTGTTTTCAAGTTCTTCTGCTATTGTTTCATATCTTACTATTGGCCCTGCTATTAGTTGTGGGAATAATGCAATATATGTGCCTAAATTTATAATATTTTTTTGCACTTTTACTTTTTTATTATATACATCTATAACATATGATAATATTTGAAATGTATAAAAGCTAATACCTATTGGCAAACCCAAGTTTAATTTTGCCATGTTTAAGCCTAATATTGCATTAATGTTTTCTATTAAAAAGTCACTATACTTAAAGAACCCAATAATCAGTAAATTTATTACAACTGCTAATATAAGTATTTTTTTAGATGATTTTTTATCTTTCTTTTTATCTATTATTAAGGCTAAAAAATAGTTGCAAACAATAGAAAATAACATTAAAAGTACATATACCGGTTCTCCCCATGCATAAAATACAAGTGAGAAAATAAATAATACTATATTACGATATGTACGGTTTTTTATAATAAAATATGTAAATATAACTAGTGGTAAAAATATAAATAAAAATACAAAACTACTAAATACCATGTTTATTACTACTCCTCTAGGTCAAAATTTCCATTTGTCATGTGATCAATACTAATCATTACTAATACTTTAGTAATATTGTTTTTCTTACAATATTCTGTTGGATTAAATACTTCTTTAAATGTATTGTAATAATGTCTTAAATCTATTACATATGTTTTATTAAAATGGCTTGCAATTAAATTATTATTTGCATTTGAATATGATGGTGCAATAATAAGTAAATTTTCCTTTTCTGGTTGATCAAATTCGTAAATTACTTCTGCATAATCCCCACCATAATATACTCCATAATGGTTGTAGCCTTTTTCTGTAGAGTATGTACCATTTTCATATAAATAATGATTATCATACCTTGCATAACTACCATTTATTTTAGTATTATATTTTTTTAGGTCAAATTCATATACTGTAAATTTTTCTTTATTGGTGTATATTGATGTGGTTCTTGCGTTTGAGCCATAATAGTAAACATCATATGTTTTAGTTCCAGTTGGTTTTATTAATTCATCTTCAGGATATATCATATTAATAATATCACAATAGCCTTGGTATGAGCCCTTATAATTCCAGTGATGGTCTGTTTGATAAAAATAATCTTTAAACTGCTCATAACTGCTAATTTTTAGACCTGTTTCACCTTTAAAGTTTAGAACACTTTTTATATAAGTTAAAAATTCGTTTTCTGTTTCATCTACTGTATTAAAATTAATTCCTTTACTTATATTTACTAAATAAAAATAGCTATCCATGTCTGAAAAATATTTATTGTATTGATCTGCCCATTTTTTTAGTTTTTCTTTGTTCTTCTCTAAATTTCTGTATTTAAATACCATATATTCCGAATTTCCATAATGATATACACCATTTGATATTGGTATATATTTGATATTTCTCACTTCTTTTTTAGGAGTTTCTTGTGTGTCTTGGTTTTGAGCGACTTCTTGTTTAGTGTCTTCTTCTCCATAATGGAAAGCACTCATCAAAAATTTTTGAGAATCATTTACTGTTTGTGCTTTTTTTGAAGTCATATTTGTTTTAATTTTTTCGCTAAATACCATTTGGTCTATTAAACTATTTTCTAAATTTGTTTGATAATCCCCAGAAAAAAATTCTTTAAAACTAAATTGTGGTATTTTAGCTAATGGTCTATTTTCTGATACAGACTTTTGCTTTTGCCCTCTTATTGCTAGTGCCACATAAAATGAAATAATTACCAAAAATACTCCTAATAAAAATATTAAGTCCATCATTGCATTTTTCTTATTAAATTTTGTATTTTTTTCATGTTTTCCCATTTTTATACCTTTTAACCCTTTTATCCGTTATATTCTACGCCAATATGTGCATAGGCAGCAGGCATTGCTATTCTACCCCTAACTGTTCTTGCAATAAAACCAATTTGTATTAAATATGGTTCATATACATCTTCTACTGTTTCTGCCTCTTCTCCAATAGTAGTTGCAATTGTATCTATTCCTACAGGTCTTCCTTGATATTTTATAATCATAGTTTCTAATATTTTTCTGTCTATATCATCTAGTCCCATTTCGTCTATTTCTAACTTGTTAAGTGCTGTTTTAGTAATTTTTAAGTTTATATTACCATCTGCTAAAACTGAAGCATAATCTCTTACCCTTTTTAAAAGTCTATTTGCAATTCTAGGCGTGCCCCTTGAACGCCTAGCAATTTCTATGGCTGATTCTTCATCAATTTGTATGTCTAAAATTTGGGCAGACCTTTTTACTATAGTTGATAAGTCTTTTGTTTCATATAATTCTAAATGATGAATAATGCCAAAACGATCCCTTAAAGGAGTAGCTAGTGCCCCTGCCCTTGTAGTAGCTCCAATTAATGTAAATTTTGGAAGGTCCAACCTTATTGACCTTGCACTTGGCCCTTTTCCTATCATAATATCTAATGTATAATCTTCTAATGCTGGATATAAAATTTCTTCTACACTTTTATTTAACCTGTGAATTTCATCTATAAATAGCACATCAAATTCGGATAAATTGGTTAAAAGTGCTGCTAAATCACCTGGTTTTTCTATAGCTGGACCTGATGTTATTTTAATATTTGAATTCATTTCATTAGATATAATATTTGCAAGTGTAGTTTTTCCAAGCCCTGGTGGTCCATATAGTAAAATATGGTCAAGTGGTTCGCCTCTTTTTTTTGCCGCTTCTATATACACTTTCATGTTTTCTTTTACTTTATCTTGTCCAATATATTCTTCTAATGTTTTTGGTCTTAAAGAATTTTCCATTCTTTCTTCTTGAATGTCTTCTAACTCTGGACTAATTATTCTATCTTCTTCCATAAATTTTCCTTTCGAAATATATTACTTGTCGTGTCTAATATTATTTTCATCTACATTTATAGTTTCTGTATCCTCTTTAATTTTAAAAATATCTTTATAACCAATTGCAACAATTGCCATTACTAATAATGCAAAAGATAATGCTTTCCACAAGCCACTCTCTAAAAGAATAATTGCAAACATTCCAAGAGTTGCAGTAAGCCCATATAATATAAGAACAGCTTGTTTTTGAGTATAACCTCGTTTCATAAGCCTATGGTGTAAATGCCCTTTATCTGCTTTAAAAACCGCTTTAAGTGATTTTCCTTTTATAATTCTGCGTATTATAGCAAAAATAGTATCAAAAATTGGGAAGCCTAATATTATAATTGGTGCAATTAAAACAATAGCAGTATATGTTTTTGCAACTCCGTAAAATTGCAATTACAGATAATGAAAATCCTAAAAAGTTAGAACCTACATCTCCTATAAATGTTTTTGCAGGGCTAAAATTAAATGGTAAGAAACCAACAATAGATCCACCTAAAGCAGCTATTAATAAAACTGCAATTAAAGGTGATTTGTTTAATGTAAAAATCATAAGTAGTGATATACAAGAAATTAATGTAATTCCAGAAGATAAGCCATCTAACCCATCTATTAAATTTATAGCATTTGTAATTCCTACTATCCACAATATTGTAATGATATATGAAAACCAGTCATAAAACCATATTTTACTATCTAAAAATGGTAAGTTAACATTTTCTATGCGTATGCCACTTGCTACTATAATCCCAGCAGATACTATTTGTGCTATTAATTTTACCCAGCTTGGAACACCTTTTGAATCATCTATAAAACACACTATTCCTAATACTAAAATTCCTAATAAAAAGCCTACTATTTTTATTCCATATTGTTCTGGCCCAAATAGGTCAATGGTTTTTTCCAAATTCATTATAATTAACAAATAAATTGTAGAAACTAAAAAGCCACAAATTACTGCTAGTCCACCAAGCCTTGGCATTGGCTTTTTATTTACTCTTCTGTCATCTGGAATATCTATTGCTCCTACTTTTTTAGCTAAACGCATGGTATAAGGTGTTAGCACAAATGCTGTAATAAAGGCAAGTAAAAATGCAATAGCTATATCTCCCCACATATATTTTTCCTCCTACTACATATTATTCGTGCAATACTTCTACAGAATATTCCATGAATAATCCACTTTCAATTACTCCTGTAATTGCTTTAATGTCTTCTTCTAATGTTTCATATATTTCTGCAAATTTAACATCTAAAATAACGTTGTTGTTCTCTGTGAACACTGGTCCGTCTTTTTTATTTGCTTTTCTTAAATTACATTCTACCATTCCTAAATCAAGCAAAGCCTCTTTTACACTACTTACAGCCTCTGGGTAAACCTCTATAGGAATAGGAAATTTTTCTCCTAAATTTTCTACTAGTTTGCTTTCATCTACTAAAATATATGTAATACCGCTATTTACAATATTTAATTTTTCTTTAAACATTGCAGCTCCTCTTCCTTTAATTAGCCAATTGTGATTTTTGTCAACTTCATCTGCTCCATCAAATGCCCAGTCTGGCTTGTACTCTAAAATACTTGCCGTTGGAATTTTTAAGCTTTGGCATAATGCTTTTATTTCATATGATGTAGGAATTGCTGTAATGCTTAAGTCTTCTTCTTCAATTCTCTTGGCAATTTCTTTAATGGCTAAATAGGATGTACTTCCAGAACCAAAACCAATTATATCTCCATCCTTAACTTTTTGGGCTACTTTTTCAGCTACTTTTTGTTTTTGTTCAACATTATTAATATTTTGTGGTTCTATTTCTTGCATAGAATTATTCATCCATTCCATTTATTTTTTCTCCTTTATTAATAATCAATTTTTCTTTTTGAATTATATCATTTATCCTATCATAAGTAAATTAAAAATTCAAATTATCTATAACAATGTTTTCAAAATATAGCTTGTATTTTTCTTTTAGTTTGAAATATGACAAGAAGGCAATTTTTTTAAAAATAAAGCTGTCAACATACCAATAAATGGCATATTGACAGCTTAAAAATTTATTTTAAAGCTTCGTCCATTACTTTTGCTAAATATTTCATACTTACTAATGTTTGATCAAGGGTGTTTCCGGTTGCCCCTACTTCTATAATTACTGCTGCTTTTGCTACTTCTTGATTATAACTAGAATAGCGAAGTATAATTGGCTTAAATAGCCCTGGGTATAATTCATTTGCTTTTTCTTGAATTTTTACTGCAAATTTTAAGTTTTGTTGCCAGTCTTTGTGTTCGGCTTTGCTTCCATTTCCACCTATTACAAACATAAGTTGTGCTGCATATTCATCACCTATTTTTACAGTTGGTGCATATTTTGTATCTGCTATAGCATCTCTATGCACATCAATTACAATATCTGTGTTTTTGTTTTCTTCTAATATTTTTGTTACAGTTTTTAGCGAGTTACTATATGAGCCCGAATATGATGGATAATCATGTAATGTTTCATTATGTATTACATTGTAGCCATAGCTTTTAAGTTGTTTATCTAACTCTGTTCCAACCCTTATTACTGAATAGTTTTTATCTGTTGTTCTAAAGTTTCCTGTTGGTTTATATGTATATTTTTCACTAGATGTATAGCTTTCTGATGAGTGTGTGTGAAATATTAAAATATTTTTTGTATTAATATTTATAGTTGGAGTTAATATATCTTTTGTTAGTTTGTAATCTGTTTCATTTTTTATTTTTACGCCATTATACTGCACTGTATATTTGTTAGGAACATTTGAGCTTTGCACCTCTGTTTTTAAACCTGTTTTAGCTTGTTCTACATTAGAATCTTCTTCACTTTGATTTTCACTGTTTATTTCATTGCTTGCAGACGCTATATTGCTTTCTTCATTTTCAGCTTCTTTTTCATTTAAAGATGTTAGCATTTCTAGTTCTAAACTTAAACCTAACTTTAATGGATTAGTTGCATTAGAACTTTTACTTTTATCCTCTTTAGTGCTTGCTATACTAGGTAAAGTAGTTTCTAAACAAGATGTAAATGCATTAGTATTTACTATTTTAGCATTAGATATATTATTTTTCATTTTGGCACCATATTTAGTTATCCCAACAACTAATGCAATAACTATTGTTATTTTAATTAGATACTTAATAATATCTCTTAAGCTTATTACAGCCATATTAATCATATATGTTTTTCTCCTTTGTTTTTACTTTTTATATATAAATATATTCTAAAAAGCAAAAAATATGCTATATAGGTGCTAATTAAAACCTATATAGCATTACTTATTTATTTAATATTTTTAGCAATTTCATTTGCATTAAAATCTAGCAACTTTTCTTCTCCAGTTTCCATATTTTTAAGTTTTACTTTGTTTTCGTTAATTTCATCTTCTCCTAGTACTATAACATGTGGAATTTTTAGTTTATCTGCATATTTGAACTTTACTTTTAATTTTTTATCATTTAAATATATTTCTGTATTTATTCCATTTTTTCTTAAGGCCGTTGCAAGTTCAATTGGCTTTGTCATATCATCTACCATTGGAATAATTAAAACATCTGCCATAGAATATTTTTTGGCATTTAATAAAGATAGCTCATTTAGTTTATAAAATAATCTAGTTAAACCAATTGATATACCTACTCCCGGAAGCTTTTTGTCTGTATAATATTGTGCTAAATTTTCATACCTTCCACCAGAACATATACTTCCAAGTTCTTTATATTTATTTAAAAATGTTTCATACACAGTACCTGTATAATAGTCTAGACCTCTTGCTATTGTTAGGTCTACTTTAAAGTTTGTATCTGGCACTCCAAAAACTCTAATATATTTAACAACTTCTTTTAGCTCATTTAAGCCTTCTTTAAATGAATTGTTTTGAATATTTAGGTTTTCTAGTTTTTCTAACTTTTCGTCGGTTGTACCACTAATTTGAATAAATTCTAACATTTGGTCTATTTGGTTTTCGTTAATACCTATATTTTGCAATTCTTCTTTTACTTTGTCTTTTCCTATTTTTTCTATTTTATCAATACAGCGCATAATTTGAATTGCGTTTTCTTTTTGATCTATGCTTTCAAATAAACCATTTAAAATTTTTCTATTGTTAATACAAATTGTAAAGTCACCAAAACCAAGTTCTTTCATTAAAGTATATATTACACTTGGAATTTCTGCATCATTAATAATTCCTAACTCGCCATCACCTATAATATCAATGTCACATTGATAAAATTCACGAAATCTACCCTTTTGTGCCTTTTCACCCCTATATACCTTTCCTATTTGATACCTTCTAAAAGGAAAGCTTAAATTTCCATAATTTTTAGCTACATATTTTGCAAGTGGAACTGTTAAGTCGAACCTCATAGCAAGGTCTGTATCGCCTTTTTGAAAACGGTAAATTTGTTTTTCTGTTTCGCCACCTGCTTTAGCTAGTAATATTTCAGATAGTTCTAGTACTGGTGTATCTAGTGGTAAAAATCCAAATTTTTGATATGTTTTTTCTATTTTTTCTTTCATTTGCTCAAATAAAATTTGTTCATTTGGCAATAATTCCATAAATCCTGGTAAAGTTCTTGGTTCTATTTTCATTATTTTTCCCCCTTCATTTATGAAGTTTTTAGCAAACATCTTTAAACCTAACTTTTTCGTCTTTAATCATAGTAGATTTTCCATGCCCTGGGTAAACTATGGTTTCTTCTGGCAATTTAAATAATTTATTAGTCAGTGAATTTACCATATCTTCAAAATTACTAGTAGGAAGGTCTGTTCTTCCCCATGTTCCATTAAATAAAGTATCACCTGAAAAAACAAGATTTTCCCTTTCACAATATAAGCTACTTCCACCGAGCAGTATGCCCTGGTGTATGTATTACTTTAAATTCTAAATCTCCTACATGAATTACATCTTCATCATCTAGCCTAGAGTCCGCTTCTAAATAAACCTCTTCAATTCCAATATAATCTGTAAGACTTATATCGTTGTTATATAAACCTTCTGCGTCAAAACGGTGAATTAATATTTTACCACCCTTTTGCTCTTTTAAACTTTTTAATGCTCCAATATGATCCCCGTGGCAATGTGTTAAATATATATATTTTAAATTTGCCTGCAAAATATTTAGCATTTCTACTATTTTTTCTACTTCTCCTCCTGGGTCAATTACCATAGTTTCTTTTGTTTTTTCATCTTGTACAATATAGCAATTAGTTTTTTGGTCTATCATTCCACTATCTACTTTTAGCACTTTTAATATCATTTGTATTCCCCTTCTTTCTTTTGTAAATATTATTTCTTTCTTTTTACTTCGTAAACACTATCTATTTTACGTAGTTGCTTTAATATTTTATTTAGTTCTTCTGTATTTTCTACTTCTACTGTTATTTCTGTAATTGCTATTTTTTCTTTATTTGCCCTAGCGTTAACAGCTATAAGCTTACTTTTTGTGGTTTCTATTTCTTTAATAATATCAGAAAGTATACCATCTCTTTCATTTGCATAAATTTCAATATCTGCACTATACTTTGTTTTTTCAGCCTCAAACCAATAAACATCTATCATACGATTTTCTTCTGATAATAAATTTTTAACATTAACGCAGTCTTTTCTGTGAACTGAAACACCTCTACCTTTTGTAATATACCCTACAATTTCATCACCTGGTACAGGGTTACAGCATTTTGATAGCTTTACTAAACAGTTATCTATTCCCTTTACTATAATGCCATTTTTAGAAGGTTTGCTTTTTACTACCTTTTCTTTAGAAAGCTCTTCTAGCTTTTCTTCTAAATTTTCTGTTTGATGTTCTTTTCTGTATTCTTCTAACATTCTTGCTACAATTTTTCCTGGAGATATTGCTCCAAATCCAACACTTGCATACATATCTTCTACTTCATTATATTTATATCTAGCAAGTGCTGATTCAATATAGTCTGATTTAGCAAGCTCGGCATGTGTCATACCAATTTTTTTAATTTCCTTTTCTATTAGGTCTTTTCCTTTTACAATGTTTTGTTCTCTTTCGTTCTTTTTAAACCATGATAGTATTTTGTTTTTAGCAGTAGATGTTTTTATAAATTTAAGCCAATCACGGCTTGGGCCTTTTGAACTATCTGATGTAATAATTTCTACAATATCACCATTTTTTAGCTGTGTTATAATAGGCATCATTTTGCTATTAATTTTAGCACCTGTCATGTGGTTTCCTATTTCGGCATGTATGTTATAAGCAAAATCAATTGGAGTGCTACCTTTGGCTAGTGAAATAATTTTTCCCTTTGGTGTAAATACATAAACCTCATCTTCAAAAAGTTCTGTTTTTAATGTATTTAAAAATTCATCTGGGTCTTGCATTTCTTTTTGCCATTCCAAAGTTTCACGAAGCCATGATAATTTGTCTTCTTCAACCCTTACATTTGCTTTTTTATTGCCCATAAAGCTTGCTTCTTTATATGCCCAATGTGCTGCTATACCATATTCTGCAATACGGTGCATGTCCCATGTACGTATTTGTACTTCAAAAGGAGTTCCTTTTGGTCCAATTAAAGTTGTATGTAATGACTGATACATGTTTGGTTTTGGCACAGATATGTAATCTTTAAATCTTCCCGGCATTGGCGTATAAAGCTCGTGTACTACACCTAATACTGCATAGCAGTCTTTTACAGAATTTACTATAACCCTTAAAGCAAATAAGTCATATACTTGGTCAAGTGTAATATTATCTCTTTTCATTTTACGGTAAATACTATATAAATGTTTTGCTCTTCCTGTAATTTCCGCTTCTATATGTTGCTTTTTCACAGACTGCCTTATTTCGTCCATAATCATATCTATAAATTTTAGTCTTTCTTCCCTTTTACGGTTAATACCTTCTACTAATTCTCTGTAATCTTCTGGGTATAAATATTTAAATGATAAATCCTCTAGCTCCCATTTTAAAGAATACATACCTAAACGGTTAGCAAGTGGTGCATATAACTCCATAGTTTCGTTTGCATTTGCAATTTGCCTATCACGAGTTAAATATTTTAGTGTTCTCATATTATGAAGTCTATCTGCTAATTTTATTAAAATTACTCTTATATCCTTTCCCATAGCAAGGAACATTTTTCTATAATTTTCAACCTGCTGTTCTTCCATACTTGCATATTGAAGCTTACTTAATTTTGTTACTCCATCTACTAATTCTGCAACCTCTTGTCCAAAATTTTGTATTAAGTCTTGTTTACTTAAGTTAGTATCTTCTATTGTGTCATGTAACAGAGCTGCACAAATTGTGCTATCATCTAACCCTAGTGTAGACAAAATATATGCAACCTGAATAGGGTGAACAATATATGGTTCACCAGACCTTCTTAATTGGTCACCATGATACTTTTTAGCATATTCATATGCTCTTCTTATTAATTTACTATCAGACCTTCTATTATTTTTCTTGCTGGTATTAATTATGTCGTCAATTGTCATTTCTTTTACTTCTGACATATTGTTCACCTCCTTTTATTAATCTGCTAACGATTTTCTTATATCTTTTAAATTAATTTGAATTTGTTCTTCGCCATTAAAATTATTAATTTCTAAAGAACCTACAACATCTATTTTATCACCAATTAAATAATTTTGCACGCAATTTCCCATATTAAACCCAATTGCATCAATTATATATTTATCTTGAGTAAGTTTTAGTTTTAAGTGTTTACCTTCTGATAATGAACGAATTGACTGTATTTTTAAATTTGAAATTAAAAACAACGGCATTTTATTTCCTTCTCCATAAGGTTCTAATAATGCTAAATCTTTTATAATTTGCAAGCTTATTTGTTTTAAGTCAATTTTTTTATCTATTTTAATTACTGGTACTATACTATTAATATTACTATTTCTAGCATAATTTTCAAATTCTTCTTTAAATTTTTGAAAATCTTTTCTTTTTATGCTAATACCAATTGCCATACTATGGCCACCAAACTTTTCAATATATGTACTGCAGTTCATTAATGCTTTATGTAAGTCAAATCCTGGTATGCTTCTACCAGAGCCTTTTCCTTCATCTTCTTCAAAACAAATTAAAATACTTGGTTTAAAATACATCTCTGTTATTTTAGAAGAAACTATTCCAATAACTCCATGGTGCCAACCTTCTTTTCCTAAAATTATACAGTCTTTATTTTCATCTTCTTTTTGTATTTCTTCTACTGCTTCATTAAAAATACGTTTTTCTGTTGTTTGCCTTTCTAGGTTATATTCATTTAATTTTTCTGTAATTTGCTTTGCTTCTTCAAAGTTTTCTGTTAAAAATAATTTTAAAGCTTCTTGTTCTTGTCCCATTCTACCACATGCGTTAATTCTTGGTGCTACTCCAAAAGAAATTGCAGTTGAGTCAATTTGTTTGTACCCTATAGAATTTACTAAAGTTTTTAGTCCTACGTTTTTAGTAACTTCTATTAATTTTAAGCCAAGCTTTGCAATTACTCTGTTTTCATCTACTAATGGAACTATATCTGAAATTGTGCCAACACATACAATATCTAAATATTTTAAATATTCTTTATCATCTAGCATTAAATAACGTGAAATTGCTTGAATTAATTTAAATACAACTCCAACTCCTGCTAACTGATTAAATGGATACTTATTATCTTTTCTTTTTGCATCAATAACAGCTAAACAATTTGGAATTTGTTCTGCAGGTTCATGATGGTCTGTTACAATAACATCTATTCCCAAACTATTAGCATAATTAATTTCTTCTATTCCCGAAATTCCACAGTCCACTGTAATCATTAAGCTGTATTTTTCTTTATAAATATAGTCAATTGCATTTTTATTTAAGCCATAGCCTTCATCTAGCCTATTTGGTATGTATGTTCCTACATTTAAACCTCTTTGTGCTAAAAATTTTTTTAAAACTGTTATACTTGTAATTCCGTCTGCATCATAGTCACCATATATAATAACCTTTTCCTTACTTTCTATTGCTTTTACAATTCTTTTTACAGCTTTTTGCATATCTGGCATTAAAAAAGGATCATGGAAATCATTTCTTGTAGGATTTAAAAAAATTTGTACTTCTTGCTTTGTTGTTATATCTCTTTGTAATAACACACTAGCAAGAAGTATATTTATATTGTTTTCATCTGCAATTTTATTTGCTTGTTCTTCGTTTTTTTCGCAAACTTCCCATTTTTTGTTCATTTTTTCTATCCTTTCTTTTTATGAATAGAAAAGAATTTACTTTTAACCTTTTCTTTAATTTTATAGAAGTTTTAATATTTCTTCTTTTGCTTGCACTCCAATAGTTCTTCCTGTTTCTTTGCCATTTTTAATAACAATAAAAGTAGGGATACTCATTACTCCATATTTTTCTGCTAATTCTGGATTTTCATCAATATTTACTTTGCCTACTTTAAGGCTTCCTTCCATACTACTTGCTATTTCATCTACAACTGGTGCCATCATTCTACATGGTCCACACCAACTTGCCCAAAAGTCAATTAAAACTGGTAAGTTTTCTTCTAAAACTTCATTTGTAAAATTTTCACTATTTAAATTAACTACTGACATTTTTAAACCTCCTTATTTATAATTTTATATCTTTTAAAACTGATAGTCCTGCTAGTGCCCCTTCATACACGGATTTTGATATTTGAAGAAGCCCGCCTGTGCAGTCTCCACAGGCAAATAAACCTGGCACTGTGGTTTGCATATTTTCATCTACAACGATATTATTATTTTCTATTCTTGCACCTATTTGCCTTGCTAGGTCACTACTTGATGCTATACCTTGTGCTATAAAAATTCCACTTATACTTTTTTTAGTGTTATCTTCAAATTGCACTTCTTCTATTTTATTGTTTCCTTTAACTTCTTTTATTGGCTTTTCTATTACTTGTAAATCCTCATGCCTATTTTCTATAATTTTACTTCCGTTTGTTAAAATTGTAACAGAATTTACTATTGGCTTTAGCTGCTCCATTTCATAAATAGCATAGTTCCCATTTCCTAAAACGGCTACATCTTTTGATTTATAAAAATAAGCATCACATATTGCACAATAGCTAACACCTTTTCCTTCAAACTCTTTTATTCCTTTAATGTCAGGTGCATTTCTATTAGTTCCGGTTGCTAATATTACTGCTTTTGCCTCATATTTTGAATTTATAGTTTCAACTTCAAAGTTTTCTAAAAATTTGAGTGAAACAACTTCATCATTTATAAGTTCTACACCTAAATTTTTGGCTTGATTAATTCCATTGTTATATAGCTCTTTTCCAGTTATTCCTTTTTCAAAGCCATAATAGTTTTCTATTTTTTCTGTTTTTTCTAATGCGCTATTTTTAGTAGAAATAACTAAAACTGATAACTTTCTTCTTTTTACATAAATTGAAGCAGATATTCCTGCAGGGCCACTGCCAACTATTATAACATCATACATATTTTAATCTCCTTTATTTTTACATAAGATCTTCTAAACTTCTAAATATGTATCCTTGACCTCTTAAATAAGAAATTACATCTGGTAATGTAGAAGCAGTTAATTTTTTGTTTGGTGCATCATGCATTAAAATAACTAAACTATTTTTTCCTTTGCTAGTTGATTTTAAGTTTTTCATAATTGCATCTTTGGTGTTAGCGCCTGCTGCATCATTTGTAAGGCAATTCCAGTCTAGGTATGCAACACGATTTTGTTTTAATATTTTTTTAGCCTTTGTTTTTATACTATCATAAGGTCCACCTGATGATCCCCCCGGAAAGCGGAATACTTTAGCTTCATAAGTAGAATCTCCCAATGCTTGTTGAATTAGCTTATTAGTTTTATCATATTCTGCTATTGCGTTACTTGCATTTGCATATATTTTACTATATACATGTGAATAACCATGATTTGCTATATAATGGCCTTCTGCTCTTTCCCTTTTTACTAAACTTGGATTTGACTTAACCATTGTTCCTAATACAAAAAATGTAGCTTTTACATTTTCTTTTTTTAAAGTATCTAATATTTGTGGAGTTACTGTTGTAGAAGGTCCATCATCAAATGTTAAGTATGCTACTTTTTGTTTTGAACTATATATATTGCTAAGTGCGTCCCACTGTGTTTGCGAAAGTGGAGATTTTATTGTTACCTTTACTTGCTCACTGCTTTGAGTTTGTTGCTGTGTAGTTGTTTGGCTTTTATTTGAACTACTAGATGACTGCTGCGTGGTTGTTTGGTTTTTATTTGAGCTACTAGTTGACTGCTGCGTGGTTGTTTGGTTTTTATTTGAACTACTCGTTGACTGCTGCGCACTCGTTTCATTTTTGTTTGAGCTACTAGATGATGACTGCTGCGCACTCGTCTCATTTTTGTTTGAGCTACTAGTTGACTGCTGCGTATTTGTTTGAGTATTTGACTGACCTTGTGTTTGTGCAGTATTTGTTTGTTCAGTATTCGTTTGGCTATTTGTTTCTACTATTTTATTTGCTTCATTATCATTTTGTGCCTCTTGTTTATTTTCATTTTGCTCAATATTTGCTTTAGCAAGCTCCTTATCTGAATTTACTTTTTTAGCAAGCATAATTCCGCCTAGAATTGAAAGTGCAGTAACAGCAATAATTATAATTATTATTAATATAACATTTTTCTTTTTAAATTTATTTTTGCTATTTTCTCCATATTCTATTCCATAAATTGACATAAAAAACACCCCAATTCGACAATTTTCAATTAGTAGTATACACCACTTTTAAAAATTTTAATAGTCAAATTGAGGATTTTTTTTATTTTTTTTATTATTCATCTTTAAATGTGTTTATTTTAAGTAATTTAAACAATTCTACAATTACAATTGGCATAAATACCAATACTATAACTTCAATAATATTCATAAATGGCAATATTGGAATACTAAAAATATGTCTTAATGGTTCTATTAGTAATATAACAAGCATTAATGCTGCCGAAACAATAGTTGCTAAAATTAATTTGCTATTATTCAAAATTCCTGTTTTAAAAATTGATTTTTTATTGTTCCTTATATTAAATACATGAACAAGTTGTGAAAGTGCCAAAACGCTAAATGCCATTGTTTGACCAATTTCTACTCTTACTTCTTCACTAGTAAGGTTTCTAACTTCTCCATTTGCACCTGTTACTTGGACTACTGGAAGGCTGCCTTCTGGCGTAGCTAATCCTATACAAAAAGCAATTAATGTAATTAAACCTATCATAATTCCTTGATAAACTATTCTCCATGTCATACCTTTAGTAAAAATTCCTTTATTAGGTTTAAGTGGCTTTCTATTCATAACATCCTTTTCTGCTGGGTCTACTGCCAAAGCTAATGCAGGAAGTGAATCTGTTACTAGGTTTATCCATAAAATATGAATTGGAAGAAGCGGTACTATTAAGTTTACATCTATTCCAAACCAGCTACTAAATAGAGGCGTAGCTAGTATTGCTACAAATAGTACAATAATTTCACCTACATTGCTAGAAAGTAAAAATTGAATAGCTTTTAAAATATTATCATAAATTCTTCTACCTTCTTCTACTGAAGAAACAATAGTTGCAAAATTGTCATCTGTTAAAATAACATCTGCTGCCTCTTTTGATACATCTGTACCAACAATTCCCATTGCACAGCCTATATCAGCTGTTTTTAATGCTGGTGCATCATTTACTCCATCACCTGTCATAGCAACAATTTCTCCATTTTTTTGCCATGCTTTTACAATTCTTACCTTGTGTTCAGGAGATACCCTTGCATAAACGCTGTAATTTCTTACGTTTTTTTCTAATTCTTCATCTGTCATATTTTCAAGGTCAGCACCTGTAATTGCTTCATTGTCATTTTCTAATATTCCTAATGCTTTTGCAATTGCAATTGCAGTCATTTTATGGTCTCCTGTTATCATAACAGTTTTTATACCTGCTCTTTTACATTTTTCTACTGCATCTTTAACTTCTTCCCTTGGTGGGTCTATCATTCCAACCATGCCAACATAAATTAAATTATTTTCTATATTTTTTACCTCTTCATCTGTTGGCTCGTGGTCAAGCTCTTTATATGCCATAGCAAGTACTCTTAAGGCTTCTCCTGCCATTTGGCTATTTTGCTTTGATATTTCCTTTTTATAATTTTCTAAATCTTGTTTAATAACTCCATTTAAGCTATAGCTATTACACCTTTGTAATAGTTCATCAATTCCACCTTTTGTATACACTATAAGCTTATCTTGAAGCTTATGAACAGTTGTCATTAACTTTCTTTCAGAATCAAAAGGCAATTCTTTTACCCTTGGGTACTGTGTTAATGTGGCTGGTTCAAAACCTAAATTAAAGCCCATGTCAATTAATGCTGTTTCAGTTGGATCGCCTGTTAAAGTTTTATCTAGTGCAACTTTTGTATCATTACAAAACATGCTAATAGCAATTAACCTTTGTAATTCTTCTTCTAAATTTTCTAATTGTATATTTTCTAAACTAACTAATTTTCCATTGTAAAAAATCTTTTTTACTGTCATTTTATTTTGTGTTAAAGTTCCTGTTTTATCAGAGCAAATAACTGTTGTACTTCCTAATGTTTCTACTGCTGGAAGTTTTTTTACAATTGCATGTTTTTTTACCATTCTTTGAACACCAATTGCTAAAACAATAGTAGATACTGCAGCTAGACCTTCTGGAATAGCTGCTACTGCCAAACTAACAGCTGTCATAAACATATCAATTGGATTTTTTCCATATAGTAAGCCTATTCCAAATATAACTACACATATAACAATTGCAGCTAATCCTAGTGTTTTTCCCAACTTGTTTAGTTTGTTTTGTAAAGGTGTCTGGGTATCTATTGCACTATTTATCATTCCTGCAATTTTACCTACTTGTGTATTCATTCCAGTTTCTACTACAATTCCTTTTCCTCTTCCGTATGTAATTAAGCTAGAGGAAAATAGCATATTAGTTCTATCACCTAAATCTACTTTTTCTTTTTCAATTGCCTGTGTGCTTTTTTCTACTGGAACAGACTCACCTGTTAAAGAAGCTTCTTGTGCTTTTAAGTTAACTGCTTCAATTATTCTTAAATCTGCTGGTACATAATCGCCTGTATCTAATACAACTATATCACCTGGTACTAGTTCCTTTGATGGCACTACTTCTACATTTCCATTTCTTAATACTTTTGCTACATGCGAACTTAATTTTTGTAATGCTTCTAACGACTTTTCTGCTTTACTTTCTTGGGCTACTCCTATTATTGCATTTACAATAACTACAATTAAAATAATAATAGAATCTGTAAAGCCTTCTCCTTCTATGTAGCCAATAACACCTGAAATAATTGCTGCTATAATTAAAATAATAATCATAAAGTCTTTAAATTGCTCTACAAATTTTACAAATAAGCTTTTTTTCTTTTTAGTTTCTAACTCATTTAACCCATAAGCTTGCCTATTTTTTTCTACTTGTTCATTTAATAATCCTTGATTTTTATCTATACCAAAATGTTTTTCTACTTCTTCTATAGATTTATGAAACCAATTATTTTCTTCTTCCATTGTTTTTCTCCTTAAATTTATTCTTTTCAAATTATATTTTATTTTATTTAAAATATCAATATTTAAAATGAAATTATAGGTTGCAAAACTAGACAAATTTAGACAATATGTTTTATAATAAGAAAAACTTTTAAGGAGTAGTTATGTTTAAAATAGTAACTTATAATTATAAAAATATAAATTTTAATGAATGGAACTGACAAAGAACCTAAACAATTTGATCAATTAACTGATGTATAAATTATAACATAATAAAAATCATTTTCATTTTTAAATTATAGCATTATCTTTTAATTTATAAATTAATAATTTTTTTCTATAATTTCCATATCTTCAATTCTATTTATTGCAAAGCATTTTTTTCCTAAATCTTTTATAGAAGCTCCCAAATGATACATTTCTTTGTTGTCTATTACAATAAATCTGTCATGGAATTTATTTGTTTTAGCAACTTTAAGAATAGGATATTCTTTATTAAATTTTTTAATATCTAAAGTTTCAATATTGCTTTTATCTGATGTTAAAATAATTACTTCAGTATTGCTTTTCTTTTTAGCTAACATTTTCAAAACACTGTCATCAACATAGTTATCTATAATCAAAATCTTGTTATTTGCTTTTTTTATAATGTCTACAATGATGCTATAGCTATCCCATATTTGACCATTAAAAAATATTCTTTGTTTGATATTATCTTCTAACTGAAGTTGATTAAAAACTTCGTCAAATTTTTTATCATGTTCTAGTAATTTATATTCCATATTTGTTAATCTTTCAAATACTTGTCCATTAATCAT
>CANQGW010000021.1 GCA_947623555.1 uncultured Clostridia bacterium | reverse complement strand
AATTAAATATATTAGATTTTGATAAAAAACTTTCACAAAATTCACATACTATCAATGATATAATGTAGTTGTATAACTATGATTAGAGGCAACAAATAATGTTGTCTTTTTTTATGTGAGGTGTTATCTATGTTGAAAAGTTGTAGTAGATGTGGAATGATACACGATTTTAACCATAATTGTTATAAGAATAGACAGGTAAGAGGTGCTAGTAATGCAGATAAGTTTCGTACTACTTATAAATGGCATAAGAAGAGCGAAGAAATAAGGGAACGAGATAGTCATTTGTGTAGAGTTTGTCTAGCAAATATTTTTAATACGAATACAATTTATAACTTTGACAAGTTAGAAGTGCATCACATTATTCCATTAGAAGAGGATATAAACAAAGCATTAGATGATGATAATTTAATCACTTTATGTTGCTATCATCATAAACTTGCTGACAATAAAATTATTCCTAGAAATATCTTGCATAAATTACTAGATAGAAATTGTGATTTTAAAGAAATTCAAAAGGAAGTTAAGGAAAATAAGTACCCCCCTACCTTTTAAAATCAATTTTAAAATACGATTTCAAAACCTACTGCCCCCCTATAAGTGAAAAAAATGCCCCAAATGAAAATTTGAATGTTGATAAGTTATGAATGGAGGTGATAATTATGTCAAGACCAGCAAAAGCGATTGATACTAATTCTAAAAAAATGAGTAAAGAAGAAAGAAAGCAAAGAGAAGAAACTGAAAAAAAATTACGAGGTAGTAATGACAGGATTAAATCCTTTTCTTATTTGAATAAAAGACAAAAAGCAATCTTTAAAGATATTCTTAAAAATTTAAACAAAGATATTTTAAGCAACCTAGATACTTATTTATTAAATCAAACGGCAATTACTATTGAACGACTTGAAAGCATTGAAAAAGAAATTAACAATGCAAGTAAAATAACTGATGAAGATGGAAAAGTAAAAGACAAGTTAGATGTGAAAACAATAACTGCTTTAAAATCTGCACGAGATATGTACTCAAAAGATTTTTTTAGATGTTGTAATGAATTATCTTTATCACCCCAAGCAAGAGCCAAGTTATCAATTTCATCACCACCTCCAAAGAAAAAGACTTTGCGAGATATTTTAGAAGAAGATGAAGATGGCGATGAATAAGATACAATTACATCCTAGTTACATTTATGCGAAACAAGTAGTTAATGATGAAATAGAACCACCACAATTATATTATGAGTTGAATGGTGAAAAAAAATTAGTATCACCAAAATATGTTAAAAAGCAATGTAAAATTTTTGTTGATGTTGCTGATGGCAAAGATGAAAAATATATCATCAATGAAAAACGAGTATCAAAAATAGATAAGATTTGTAAAATATTAGTTATGGCAAAAGGTATCAAAGTAGGTAAAAAAATATATGATGCTTTGGCAGGTTATCAATGGTTATTGATTGTTGCAAGTCTTTGTACTGTATATAAAAATAACCCTAAAAAAAGAAGATATGAAACTGTCCTATTGGAAATTTGCCGTAAGAACGGAAAAACATTTATTGTTGCATTTTTGATTTTATTATTATTTTACCTAGAACCTAAATTCTCAAGGTTCTTTTCAGTAGCACCTGATGGAACATTAGCAAAAGAAATAAAACAAGCACTAGAACCTTTAATAAAAGCAAATATAGATGTTTTTGAAGATGGTGAATTTAAAATTTTAAGAGATAATATAACTCATAAGCCAACCGAAACAGTATATACACCATTAAATACTTCTAATAATCGTATGGATGGTCGAGAACCTACTGTATTTGTTGCAGATGAAGTTGGTGCTTTATTAAGTGCTTATCCAATAGAAGCCATGAGGTCAGGACAATTACTTGTAGAGAATAAACTAGGATTTTTAATTTCAACGAAGTATCCTACATTTGATAATCCAATGGAAGATGAAGTTAGTTACTTTAAAAAGGTTATGGATGGAATAATAGAAGATGAACATATCTTTGGTTTATTATTTGAACCAAATGAAACAAAAAATTGGACTAATGATGATGATATTATTTTACAATCAAATCCACTTGCTTGTGAGATAGAAGCCGTTTATAAAGATTTATTAAATAAAAGAAAAAAAGCGATAGAAACTGAAAGTAAAAGAGAAAACTTTTTAACAAAACATTGCAACATTATTTATCAAGGTGCAGGAACAGAAAGTTTTATTGATGTTAGTGAAGTTCAAAAATGTAAAGTTGATAAAATTGATTGGACAGGTAGAGAAGTATTTCTTGGTGTTGACCTTGCAATTTCAAATGATAACTGTGCAGTTGGTATGGTTGCAGATGATGATGGTATTCTTCTTGCCGAGTCAATAGACTTTATTCCCGAAGGTCGAATTGATGAAAAAAATCAAATTGAAAAAGTAAACTATTATGAATTTATCAATGCTATGAAGTGTATTGCTTGTGGCGATAGAATAGTGGATTATAAAGTTATTGAAGATTTTGTTTTTAATATAGAGGAAAAATATAATGTTGTTGTAATGGGAATAGGTTATGATAGATTTAATTGTATGTCATCTGCTCAAAAGTGGGATACAAAGTATACAACCGTACAAGTAAGACAACATTCTGATACATTGCATCAACCAACTAAACTTTTATATGAAAAAATTATGGATGGTAAGTTTCAATATGAAGATAATAAATTACTTGAAATCAATTTTCAAAATGCAAAATGTGTTTATGATACTAATATGAACCGATATATTCACAAGAAAAAGTCAAATGGAAAAGTTGATATGGTATTTTCTCTTTTAAATGGTATATATTTATTACAACAAGAAACATATTTAGAAAATGGTAACTTTTTTGTTCAAGTCGGATAACTTTCACACTTTTCACACTCATATTATGATATTATGTATATGTAGAGATTTAAACAAAAGCAAACAGTAAAATGTTTGTTTTTTTGTTGTGGTAAACGGAGGTGAGTACATGGGATTACTTGACTTATTTATTAAACGAGATGAAGCATCAGTAGAACCTGATAAAACCGAAAAGGCAGATGAAAGTGTTGTTGAAACAGAGTCAACAGGCGATATTTTATTGAAAGCATTATTAAAAGGCGAAACAATAAATAAAAATAAAGCAATGTCAATACCTGCCGTTTCAAGTGCAGTTGATAAAATATCAAATTTGGTTGCAATGCTTCCTATTAGATTTTATAAAGAAGAAATTGTTGATAACAAGAAAAAAGTAACCGAGGTATTGGATGATGTAAGAACTAAAATATTAAATCAAGATACAGGTGATACATTAGACCCTTTTCAATTAAAAAAATCAATCGCAAGAGATTATTTAATAGAAAAAGGTGCTTATATATACATTGAAAAAAATAAAAATGAATTTGTATCAATTAGATATGTAGAGCCAACTAATATTTCGGTTCTTAAAAATACTCATCCAATTTTTAAAGATATAAAATATGATGTAAATGGTCAGCAATATGAAACTTATGATTTTTTAACTATATTAAGAAATACAACTGATGGTGCAACAGGTACAAGTGTTGTAAAGGAAATATCAAAATCACTAGAAACATCATTTACTACTATTCTTTATGAATTGGGTCTTGTTAAAAAAGGTGGAGGTAAAAAAGGATTTTTACAATCTACTAAAAAGTTATCTGATGAAGCAATGGCAAAATTAAAGAAAGCATGGCATAGTTACTATGGTAATGATGAAGAAAATGTAATTATTTTGAATGATGGACTTGAATTTAAAGAGGGTTCAAATTCATCAGTTGAATTACAAATAAATGAAAGAAAGAAAACTTTAAAAGAGGACATAAACGATGTATTTCATATTTCATCAAATTATGATGAAACAATAAAAGATGCCGTTATGCCAATTATTAGTGCAATAGAAAGTGCTTTAAATAGAAATTTTTTATTAGAAGAAGAAAAAGGTTCATTTTATTTTGCATTTGATACAAAAAAAATTACAAGAGGTTCACTTAAAGAAAGATATGAAGCATATAAAACTGCATCTGATACTGGTTGGTTAGGAATTAACGAGATAAGAGCAGAAGAAGATTATGATGCAATAGATGGATTTGATGTTATTAAAATGAATTTAGCAAATGTATTGTATGATACAAAAACAAAAAAATATTATACACCAAACACTAATAAAGTTACTGATACCAATAGTAATGATATATCAATGATTGGAGGTGATAACGATGAAAATTCAAGTTAGAGAAGATAAAGTAATAATTGATGGTTATGTTAATGCCGTTGAAAGATTTTCAAAACCATTGAGAAAGAAAAATGGAGATAGATTTATTGAAAGAATAATGCCATCAGTATTTCGCAGGGCAATAGAAAAAAATAAATCAATAAAAGTATTACTTAATCACAATTACGATAAAGAATTAGCCAACACAAGAGATGGTACTGCAAATCTTTATGAGGATAATATTGGATTAAGGGCAAAAGTAGAAATATCAGATGCAGATGTTGTTGAAAAAGCCAAATCCAAGAAATTAAGAGGATGGTCTTTTGGTTTTATTTTAAATAAAGCCGATGAAGTCAAAAATGATAGTGGTTTAATTGAAAGAACCGTTAGAGATATTGACCTTATAGAAGTATCAATTCTTGATGAAGCAAAAATTCCTGCTTATGTAGGTACTAGCATTGAAATGCGAGATGGAGAAGTAAAAGAAATAGAATTTAGAAATGAAGAGTTTGAAGATAACTCTTTTTCTAATGATGAAGAACCAACCGAAGATAAGCAAGAGAATTTTGAAAGTATGACAGCATCACAAAAAAGAGAAATCTTATTTGGTGCTTATAAACAATCATTTGTAAATGGTTGGTTAGAGGATTATGATGACTCTTATGTTTACGGAACTACCCAAGAAGATGGAACAATATATAGAATGCCTTATACGATAACGGATGGTGTTGTAAATATTGATACATCTAATCAAGTTAAAGTGGTTCGTGGTGGATATAAGGAAGTTCGTGAAGAAGAGCCCAAACAACAACCTGAAAAGGAAGTTGAAAAAATAGACTATTCTGAATATAGGAATAGAATAGAAAAATTAAAGGAGGAAACAAAATGAATAGTTTAAAAAAATATGCTGAAATGAAAGCAAATAAGCAAAAAGAAATGTCTGATTTAGTAGACAAAGTCGAAAAAGAAGAAAGAGAAATGACACCAGAAGAAAATGAGTTGTTTGACCAACTAGAAAAGGATATTCAAAATATCAATGTTACTGTTGAAAAGATAAATAAAAGCCGTAAATTAACCGAAGAAGATAAAAATGATAATAAAGAAGAGGAGGGAAAAGAAATGACCGATGAACAAAGAGCATTAGAAGTTGAAGAAAGAGAAATTAAAGAATTTGCAAGTTTCATTAGAAATGACATTTTAAATGAAAGAGCAGAAGATAATACTTTTTCACAAGGTTCAAATGGTGTAATTATTGGTACAACTATTGCCAATAAAATCATCACAACTGCAGTTAATATGTCGCCAATTCTTGAAAAAGCAACAAAATATAATGTTAAAGGTAACCTAGAAATCCCAGTTTATGGTAAAGGTGAAAAAGATAGTGATATTACTGTTGACTATGGTGAAGATTTTAATGAATTAGTTGAAAAAGCAGGAAAATTTACATCAGTAAGTTTAAAAGATTATTTAATTGGTGCATTAGCAAAAATTGGTAATTCATTAGTTAACAATACTGATGTAGATTTAGTTAATATTGTTATTAACATAATTGCAGAATATGTAAAAATATTCCTAGAAAAAGAAGCATTAAATGGTACTGATGATAAAATTCAAGGTTGTAGAGATATTAAACAAGTTCTTGAACTTGATAGTCCAGTTATCACTTATGATGATTTAGTAAAACTTAAAAATAAAGTTATTCAAACTTTTAGAAAAGGTTCTATTTGGGTAATGAGTCAAGAAACTGAAACGGCACTTGAAATCTTAAAAGATGCAAATGATAGACCATTATTTGTACCTGACCCAACAGGTGAATTTGATGCTATGGTTTTAGGTTATCCAGTTTATGTATCTGACAATATGCCAAATATTGAAGCAGGTAAAAAACCTATTATCTTCGGTAATTTTAGTGGTTTAGCACTTAAAACAACAAAAGAATTAGAAATTCAAGTTTTAAGAGAAAAATATGCAACTCAACACGCAACAGGTGTTGTTGCTTGGTTACAAGCCGACATTAGAGTTGAACACTATCAAAAACTTGCTACACTTTCAATTAAAAGTGGTGAATAAGGAGGTTTCTTATGTTTAAAGTATTAAAAGCATTTACCACAGGTGAACTAACATCTAGTAAAGGTAAAGTTATAGAAATTAAAGATAAGAAAGTATCAGATATGCTTTTAAAAGCAGGTATCATTGTAAAATATGATAAATCTGATGCTTCCTCTGATGATTTGCAAAAACAAATCACACAATTAGAAAGTGAAAAAGAAAAATTAGAAAGTGAATTAGCAGTTTTTAAAGAAATAAAGGTTCAAGTTCCTGATGGTGCAACTGTTACTACCCTTGGCGAAAAGACCGTAGAGGAATTTCAAGAAAATGTTACTATAAGCCCTGAAAATTCTATTCAGGGTTCTTTAAAACATCTTGAAAGTTTTGAAGAATTTTCAAAAGATGCAAAAGGTAACTTTCTTGCATTATATTTTCCTGAAGCCAAAGCCGATACAGTTATTACTTGCGAAGTAAAAGGTGATGGTTCTAAACTTAAAAAACCAGTAGCAGTTGACCAAAAAGATGGTTTGATAGTATTACAAATTGCTAATACAAATCAAACTATTGAGGTTGTAAGTGATGGTAAGACTACCAAGACCTTAACACTAACTGAATTAGATTTAAAAACTGAATAAGTAATTAAATTGGTTGTTTGGGCAAGACTTCCAAAGGAGGTATAAGATGATTACCAAAGTTAGTGAAATAACTGTTGATGATTTAAAAGATTATTTAAGAATAAGTGGTAATTTAACCGATGCTGATAAAAAGTATTTAGCAACCATCTTAAATGTTGCAAAAGATTATATTAAAAATCATACTGGAATTAAAAAAGAAAATATAGATAATTATAGTGATTTAGTAATAGTTGTATTTGTCTTATGTCAAGATATGTATGATAACAGAGCATTATATATTGACACTGACAATTTAAACAAGGTTGTAGTATCTATTTTAGGACTTCATGCCGAAAATTTGTTATGAAACAAATAAATGCTGGAAAATACAATAAAGTTATTGAAATTTTAAGTGTAGAGAAAGTAACGGATGATGGAGGTTTTAAAGAAGATAAAGCCACAACCTTTTTTACTGCTTATGCCAATGTAAAAACCACAAGAGGTTTTACTCTTATTCAAAACGATAGTGATTTTGAAAAGGCATATACTAATTTTACTATAAGATACCCAAATGTAGAAATTACTAGGGATATGTATATAAAATTTAATTCCAAGATATACACTATCGAATACTTGAACAATGTAGATGAAGCCAATGTTGAATTAGAAATTCAAGCAAAAGAGATTGATAAGTGATGGCAAGTTTTAAAGCAGAACTTCCAAGCGACCTTATCAAAAGTTTTGAAAAATTAGAGTCAAGTTGTAGCCAAATGATAGGTGAGATGACACAAGCAGGTGCAGAAAAGGTTTATCATAATGTAAAAAACAATATGAGAAAATCATTTAGTAATTCAAGCGACCTTGAAAAATGTTTAAAAATAACAAAAACATATAAAACCCCTAGTGATGATGGTGTCAATACCAAAGTCGGTATATATGGTTATTTAAGAGGCGATAAGAAAAAACCTGCACCCTTAATTGCAAATGCAAGAGAACATGGAACATCCAAAGGCGAAAAACGAAAACCTTTTTTCAAAAAGTCATTTGTGAAAAGTGAAATTGAACAAGCCATGAACAAAGTCCAAGATAAATATTTACCAAAGGGGTGATAGATTATGAATGAAGATATTGAGTCAATATTTCAAGGAAAAATTAAAGTTGGTAATAAAGAAATACCAATGCAATTTATGGAATATACAGGCAAAAGTGAAGATTATATAGTGTATTACAACGATGGTAATATGCCTTTTTTCAGTAGTGAAGATGAGGTTGAATATAGTAAAAATTCGGTAGAGTTTAATATTTATACAAAAGGCAATTATTTAAGTATTGTTGCTGAATTAAAAAAAATAATGAAAGAACATGATTACGATTGGGCAGGTGATGATGGTGATTTGTATGAAGCAGATACCAAATATCACCACTTTGTTGTAACATTTGAAAAATTAAGGAGGATTTAAAATGGCAAGAATAGGATTAAAAAATTTCAGATATTCAGAACTAGATGACAATGAAGATGTAAAAGCACCTAAAACATTAGGTAAAGCGATTGATTGTAAAGTTTCTTTGGAACTTAATAGTGCTGAATTGTTTGCAGATGATGCTTTGGCAGAAAGTGATTATACTTTCAACAAAGGTAATGTTACCATCACAGTAGATGATGATGATGACCAAATTCTAGCACCACTTTTGGGGCATGAAGTTTCAGAAGAGGGCGAAATTGTTAGAAAAGATACGGATGTTGCACCTTATATTGCATTTGGTAGAATTTTAACCAAGATGGTTGGTGGCAAGTACAAATATAAGGTAGAGTATTTATCAAAAGTTAAATTTAAAGATACTATGCCTGATGAAACAACCAAGGGCGAGTCAATAGAATTTACTACTGTATCTATTGAGGGTTCAGTAATGAAAAAAGCAAATGGTGAGTGGTCTAAATCAAGAACATTTGATACTTATGAAGAAGCAAGTACATATCTTGATAAATTACTTACAAAAGCCGAGGCAGTTATGTTAAAGGCAAGTAAACCTGTTGCAGAAGTTAGTAAATAAAATTTAAAAATAATCTTTTCGAAGAAATAGTGAAAAAATCTTATAGAAGAAAGGGTAAAGAATTAGAGAATATCTAGTCTTTACCCTTTTTTATTTTAAATAAAGGAGGAAACAAAATGAAAGAAAAAGAAAGTATTTTTATAGTTAATGGAAAAGAATATAAAGCCGTTTTTAATTTGAATGTTATGCAAGAAATCCAATTAGAGTATGGAACATTTAAAAAATGGGGTGAATTAACCGATGGTAAAAGAAAACAAGATGCTGAAAGTGATGAATATGTTGAAGTTGATATAAAAGCACTAATTTTTGGGATTAAAGCCATGCTTAATGAAGCCATTGATATAGACAATGAAAGCAAAACGGAAAAAGAACCTTATTTAACTGATAAACAAGTAGGTAGATTGATTACTGAAATGGGTATTATGGAAGCCACTAAACAATTAAATCAAACAGTTGTTGACTCAACACAAGGTGATGAACCACCAAAAAACGAGTAATCCACGAGGAAGAAGAAAATGCCAAAATTGATTTCTCGTGGTTTCTTTTTATAGGTCATTGCAAGTTGAATTTTACGGAAAAAGAAGTGTTTAGAATGACACTATCAAAATTTAACAAGTTATATGACTATTACAAAATTTATCACGATTTAGATATTAAAAATATTACTTTTGCAGACTTGGAAAAAGAACAAGCAAAAGATGATGAATGGTTATAGGAGGTGAAAAAATGGCAAGTTCATTTGGTGGAACAGTAAAATTAACAGGTGAAAGTGAATATGCAAGTGCATTAAGAAATATCAATAGTAATTTGAAAGCCGTTAGTAGTGAATTAAAGATGGTATCAACTGAATTTTCAAATAACGGGCAAAAAGTTGTTGATTTAAAAAGCCAAAATGAAGCATTGAACAAGAAATTACAAGAAGAACAAAATATTGTTAAGACTTGTTCTGATGCTATAAAAGATTTTACTGCTCAACAAACAAAAAATAAAAGTGAAATTGATAAATTAAAAAATTCTATTGAAACCGAAAAGCAATCATTAGACAAAATGAAAAATAGCACAACTGCTTCTTCTGATGAAATATCAAAACAAGAAAAAGTTGTTGCAGATTTGGAAAAAGAATTATCAAAAGCACAAGGTACTTATGATAGTAATAATCGAAAAATAAATGATTATACCAGTAGAATGAATGATGCTAAAACTGAATGTTCAAATCTTACTAAAAAAATTCAAGATAATAACAATGTTTTAGATAAAGCAGGTAATAATACCAAGAATTTAGAAAAATCAGTTAAAGAATTTGCAGATGAAGAAGATAGAGCAGGTAAAAGCACATTAACATTAGGTGATTTAATTAAAGGTAACTTAATTAGTGAGGGAATAATTGCAGGTGTAAAAGGTCTTGTTAGTGCGATGAAAAGTGTCGGTTCTGCATTATTAGATATTGGTAAATCAGCAATTCAAAGTTATGCCGATTATGAGCAGTTAATAGGAGGTGTAGAAACACTATTTAAAGATAGTGCAAATGTTGTTTCTAATTATGCCAATAACGCTTACAAAACGGCAGGATTATCAGCCAATGAATACATGAATACAGTAACTTCATTTAGTGCTTCATTATTACAGAGTTTAAATGGTGATACTGCTAAAAGTGCAGAAGTTGCTGATATGGCAATAACCGACATGGCAGATAATGCTAATAAGATGGGTACTTCAATGGAAATGATACAAACGGCATATCAAGGTTTCGCAAAACAAAATTATACAATGTTAGATAACTTGAAATTAGGATATGGTGGAACAAAAGGTGAAATGGAAAGATTACTCGCAGATGCAAGTAAAATTTCAGGTATTAAATATGATATTTCTAATCTAAACGATGTTTACCAAGCAATTCATGTTATTCAAGGTGAATTAGGTATTACAGGAACAACAGCCAAAGAAGCAAGTTCAACTATTAGTGGTTCATTAAGTTCAATGAAATCTGCATGGTCTAATTTAATAACTGGTGTAGCAGATGAAAATGCAAATTTTGGTGAATTAGTTAATAATTTTGTTGATAGTGTTATTACGGCAGGTGATAATTTACTTCCTAGAATTGAAGTAGCACTTGGTGGAATAGGTGATTTAGTTGTTGGTTTAGGTACTGAATTATTACCAAAGGTTTTAGAAATGGGTGGTAATTTAATTACCAATTTAATACAAGGTATTTCAAATAATCTACCAAGCATAATGACAACCGTAACACAGGTGGTTAACACATTAGTTAGTGGTCTAGTAAGTATGTTGCCTCAACTATTGCAAATGGGTATTCAAATAATAGTGTCTTTGGTACAAGGAATTGCCCAACAATTACCTACTTTGATACCTCAAATGATAAATGCAGTTGTAAGTATGGTTGATACTTTGCTTGATAATATTGATTTGATTATAGATGCAGGTATTCAACTTATTTTAGGTCTTGCTGATGGTTTAATTGATGCACTACCTGATTTAATTAATAAGATACCTGTTATTATTGATAAATTGATTACTGCAATTACTAATAATTTACCTAAACTTATTGAAGCAGGTATTGAATTAACTGTAAAACTTGCAGTAGGTCTTGTAAAAGCAATTCCACAATTAGTTGCAAAAATTCCTGAAATTATAACTTCATTAGTTAATGGAATAGGCAATTATTTTGGAAAAATGATTTCTATTGGTGGTGAATTATTAGGAAAAGTAAAAGATGGTATCACAAAAGGCATTTCAGGAATGCTTGACATTGGTAAAAATTTAGTTCAAGGTCTTTGGAATGGTATAAATAATGCAAAAGATTGGGTACTAGATAAAATTAAAGGATTTGGTAAAGCAATTTTAAATGGTATTAAGAGTTTCTTTGGTATTCATAGTCCATCAACTATGTTTAGGGATGAAATCGGTACTAATATGGCAAAAGGTATTGGTATTGGATTTGAAGAAGAAATGCAAGATGTTAATAGTACAATACAAAATTCTTTGCCGACCGATTTTGATATTTCATCAAATGTTAATGTTGGAAATAATCTAAATAGTTCTAGTGGATTAAATGATGGATATTCAACACTTGTAAATGCTTTTAGAGAAGCACTAGATGGTATGGCATTTAGAGTTGATGGTGATAAGTTAGGTGAACTTATTGTAAATGATGTAGAAAGGGTGATATATTCATGAGTAAAATAATTTGGAAAGATAAATGTAGTGATGATATACAAGGGTTGTTGATTTGTGAATTACCACCTATTTCTAAACCCAAAATGCGAACATCAAGTACAGAGATAGATGGTCGAGATGGTGATATAGTAGAGTATCTAGGTTATAAAAGTTATGATAAGACAATTTCAATAGGATTAACTAGAAATTATGATTTAGATGCTATAATGAATTTTTTTACTGGCAATGGTAAGTTAATTTTATCAAATGAACCTGATAAATATTATAATGCACAAATAGTTGATAGTATTGATTACAATAAATTGATAAATTTTAAGACAGCCAAAGTAAAATTTCATGTCCAACCTTATAAATATTTAGTTTTTGAACCATCTTTTGTTTTAGAAATAAAAGATGAAACATCTTTAAAGGTAGCAAATAAGGGTTTTGAAGTATCAAAGCCAATTATTACATTATATGGAACAGGAACTATTCAATTATTAGTTAATGGATTAGAAGTATGTTCAGTTAATATCGAAGATGAATATATCACTATTGACTCAGAACAAGAAGAAGCATATTTTGGTTCAACATTAAAGAATAGACAAATGACAGGTGATTTTCCAAAGTTAAATTCAGGTATAAATATCATTTCTTGGGTTGGTAATTTAACAAAAATTGAAGTTCAACCAAAATCGAGGTGGTTATAATGATAAGTATTTATCCATCAGATGAATTGAATTTTAAAGATAATGGTATTAAGATATTACATCCGTTGAAAGCACTAATATATAAGGAAGATAACGGTGATTTTCGCATAGATATTAAAGATACATTAGATAATTTAAACTATTATCAAGAGGGATTGATAATTAGAACTGATACACCTTGGGGAAAACAAGGTTTTAGATTAACAAATCCTGAAATAAATAATAATATTATTACTTGTAAAGGGTATCATTTATATTTTGATACGAAAAGGTATATTATCGTTGATAGTTATGTAGTAGATAAAAATTGTAATGATGCAATAGACCACCTAAACAATGCTTGTGATGTGAAAACACCATTTACTTTAATTTCTGATATTCCAACAGTTAATTCATATCGTTGTGTTAGACATACATTAGAAGAAGCACTTGCAGTTGTTACTGAAAGGTGGGGTGGACACTTAAAAAGAGATAATTTTAATATAGAAATAAGGCAAAATATAGGACAGGATAGAGGTGTAACATTATCTTATGGGAAAAATATTAAAAATATAAAATCAAACGAAAATTGGGATAATGTTGTTACTAAATTATTACCTGTTGGGAAAGATGGATTAACTTTACCTGAAATTTGGGTAGAAAACGAAGAAGAATTATATGATATTCCATATTCCAAAGTTATTTCTTTTGACCAAAGTGAAATTGTAGAGGAAGATTACCAAGTAGATGGTGTTTTAGATGTAGAAGCATATCAAAATGCTTTGATTAGTGATTTACGAGCCAAAGCAGAAGATTATATCCAATTAAATAAGTTACCACAAGTTAATTATACATTAAGTGCAAATATCAATGATATTTCTGATATAGGCGATACTATTTATGTTAAGCATCCAAAGTGTAATATTGATATAACAACCACAGTTATAGCAGTAGAATATGATTGTATTTCAAATCAATATACAAAAATAGAATTTGGTAATTTTAAAAATAAACTTGGTGATTTAATTGGTAATGTTACATCTTCTATTATTGAAGAAACATCAAAGGAAAATCAAGAAACTTATAGTAAATTGCAAAAAGAATTAAATGATGCAACAAATAAAATAAATGAAGCAATGAGTTCATCTTATGTTATCAATGATGGTGGAAGTCAAATGTTAATTGTTGATAGATTACCAAAAGAAGAAGCAAGGAATGTTATTAGAGTAAATAGTGCAGGAATAGGTTTTAGTCAAGATGGTATCAACGGAACTTTTAAATCTGCATGGACTATTGATGGTGTTTTAGATATGCAACAAATAAATGTTATAAATTTAGTTGCTGATTTAATTAAAGGAGGTACTTTAAAATTAGGTTCTAACTTGAATGAGTCAGGTGTTATGGAATTATATGATGAGTCAAACAAGTTAATATCTATATTTGATAAAACTGGTTTAACTTTCTTTAATCAAGATAATTCATATATAAAAATCAATCCCGAAGTTGGATTTGCAGGTTATGATGCAAATGGAAATAAAACTTATTGGGTTGATGAAGATGAATTTCATCAAAGAAAATCAGTAGTTGAGGAAGAAATAACAATAGCATCAAAAATTAGAATATTACCAATAAAAACTGATACTAACAATGGTATTGGTTTTGTTTCGGTTGTATAGGAGGTGAATTATGGCAACAAGTGGTTCATTTAATACAAGTGGTTATAATGGTGGTGGGTATCCTGACCATTATACTTTTAGTTGGTCTTTGGTAAGTCAAAGTATTTCGGGTAATTATTCAGATATTAGTTGGAAAGTTGTTGGTGCAGGTGGTAGCACAAGTGGAAGATATACTAATGTAAAACAAAAATATGTAACAGTTAATGGTTCAACACAAAGCAATGATACAGTAGTCCAAACAAAAAATGGTACTGTTGCATTTAGTGGAACTACTAGAATATATCATAATTCAGATGGGAAAAAATCATTTTCTGCAAGTTGTGGTGGTGCTTTCTACTATTATGGTTCTTATAATTCACAAGGTAGTGGGAGTTGGGATTTGCCACAAATTGCAAGAGCAAGTTCCGTAAGTGGTGGTTCAGGTAACATTGGTGGTACAACAACAATTAGTATTGGAAGAGCCGATGCTTCCTTAACTCATACATTAAAATACTCTTTTGGAAGTTTATCAGGAACAATCGCAACAGGTGTTGGAACATCTTATAATTGGACTATTCCAACAAGTTTTTATGCCCAAATACCACGAGCAAATAGTGGAACGGGTACTATCACTTGTGAAACTTATTCAGGAAGTACAAAAGTAGGAACAAGCACTTGTCAATTTACGGCAAAAGTAGTTAATTCTAACCCTACTTTTGTAGCAGGTAACATAAGTTATCAAGATACAAATTCAACAATAACTGCTATAACAGGAAACAATCAACATATTGTAAGAAATTTATCCAATTTAAAAGTAACAATTCAAAATGCAACTGGAAAAAATTCAGCATCCATTAGTAAATATGAAATAACTTTTAATAGTGTAACTAAAACCTTAACATCAGCAGGAACGGTTGATTTTGGAACAGTTAATTTAAGTTCTAATACGAATGTAAGTGTCAAAGTAACTGATAGTAGAGGTAACACAACGACAGTTACTAAAACAATTACAATTTTAAACTGGGAATTACCAATAGCCACTATAACGGCAAGAAGAGTAAATAACTATGAAGATGAAACCAATTTAAAAGTATCAGTAACTATATCTAGTGTTAATTCAAAAAATAGCATACAATCAATCAGATATAGATATAAGAAATCAACGGCATCATCATATTCTGACTATATAACTATTACAAATGACAAAGATTATAAAATAACTATTGATAAATTATATCTTTGGGATTTTCAGGTGGAAATAAAAGATAAATTTGGAACAAAAACCTACACTTTTCAAGTTCCAAAAGGTATGCCAATTATGATGATAGATGTTGACTTAATATCAGTTGGAATAAATTGCTTCCCAACAAAAGCAAATTCTTTCTTTGTCAATGGATATGATTTTAATAATTTACATCCTGTTAATTCTATAATTGCTACTACCAATAACAGTAATCCATCAAGTAATGTAACTGGTACATGGGAATTATTAACTAGCACTACTATAAATAACAATACAATTTACTACTGGAAGAGAACAGCATAAAAGAGGAGGGATAAAAAATGGAAAATAAGGTATTTGATATTTTAGTAAATTTTGATAAAACCGATAGTATTTCGGATGATGGTATTCGTATCGTTCAAGGCGATTACAATTCTATTGAATTTAACTTTCAATTAAGTAAAAAAGATTATTCTACTGCAATGTTTTATATGGTAAAACCTAGTGGATTGCATTATGCAGATAATATTAAAGATGATAAAGTTATATTTAAAGATAATACTGCTTTTAATGAAGTAGGTAAGTATTTATTTAGTGTTGCTTTGTATGGAAGTGATAGTAGACTAACCAATACTGCAAAAGGTGTTCTTGTTGTTGTAGATGGCAAGTTGGATATGGATGATGAAATTGTTGAACAAGAAAATTATAAAATTTTAGACTCATTGATAAATGAAGTAAATTCTTTAAAGGATGATTTTGAAATAGGAATTGAAGCCGTTAATACATTCTTTAATAATGCAACATATAATGCCAAAGATGGTGTTATTACTTTTACAAGAAAAGATGGTACAACCGTTAAAATTGATTTACCGTTAGAACTAATTGTTAAAAGTGGAAGATATGATAGTGAAACAAAGAATTTAGTATTAACTCTTGCCAATGAAGATGTGATAAATATTCCTGTTGGTGAGTTGGTTGATGAGTATTATGCTGATGGTACAACTATTGAGTTAAAAGATGTTGATGGTAAATTAACATTTAATGTTAAAAATGGTGTATATCAAGAAAAACAAACAGGGAAAGGACTATCAACTAATGATTTTACAAATGATTATAAAAGTAATGTAGACAAAAACACAACTGCTAGACATGAACATAGTAATAAAACGATTTTGGATGAAACCGATGTTAGTTACACCCAAGATGATAAAGATAATTTAGATGAAAATACAAAAAATAGACATAGTCATACCAATAAATCAATTCTTGATAGTACAACTGCTAGTTTTAAAACAGAAGATAAAACAAATTTAGATAGTAATACATCAGCAAGGCATACACATTCAAATAAAGCCGTTTTAGATGCCACTACTGCAAGTTTTACAACTGAAATGAAGAATACCATTAGTGGACTTTCAAAAGTCGCTACAAGTGGTTCTTATAGTGATTTAAGCAACAAGCCAACAATTCCATCAGTAGTAGATAATTTAACTAGCACAAGTACATCAAGTTCTTTATCTGCAAAACAAGGAAAAGTTTTAAATGACAAAATAGAGTCAATGAACCAAATGAATTATGCCAATGCAGGATTTCATAATTCTATTTTTAGAGGTGCTGATGTTACTAAATATTTAACTGATGGAAGTTTATATACAAGAATATCTAATGGAACTTTTGAAGATTTGTATGTTGGTGATTACATAATTAAGAACAACATCACTTGGCGAATTGCAGGTTTTGATGTATACTATAATAAGGGCGATACGGCATTCACCAAGCATCATGCTATTATTGTACCTGATACTAATTTAACCACAGGTAGAATGAACAGTACGAATACAACTGTTGGTGGTGTAGCAGAAAGTGAAATGTATAAAACAACTTTAAATGATGTTTTATCTAATTATATTACACCTGTTTTTGGTACTCATGTACTAGAATATAGACAGTTATTGACTACTGGTATAAATGCTACTGGTTACAATAGATTTGGAAATAATGGAGGATGTTCTAATGCTTGGGCATGGTCAAGTAGAAAACTTGATTTAATGAATGAAGTTCAAGTTTATGGAAGCATAGTTTGGTCATCAAGTGGTTACGATATTGGAAGTGATAATGTACAATTACCTTTATTTAGACTTGCACCACAGTATATTTGTAATCGTGCATGGTACTGGTTAAGAACTATAACAACCAGTTCTGCTTTCGCTGATGTCAACGCCGGTGGTCGTGGCAGCAACGCCAATGCTTCCGACTCGGGTGGTGGCATTCGCCCCTGCTTTTATATCGACTAATCCTTAATCACACCCCCTTGTGGGGTGGGTTAAGGATGTCGAGGGAGGTTCAATATGAGTGTATTGAAAAGAAAAAGAAACATATCAAAAATGGAATTTTATCATAATGCCATAAAATTAAGACTTATGATAACTGAATTTCTATTGCGAGATTTTGGCATAAAATCTCGAAGAAGAGATTTGGATTTTGCAAAAGAAGTATATGATATGGATGATGAAGATGTATCACAAATTGAGGAAATCCTATCAGCATACGATTTGAAAAATAGTTTCATTGATAACTTTCCTGATTGGTTAATAGATAAGGAAAGAGATTACTTCATGGACTTGTTAAGGGATTTGATGAAAAATATTTGTTCTGCAAATACAATCCATATCACTAACAAGGAAGAATACTATATGCGAAGAAATTATCAAACCCAAGCAATTTGTAATTGCGAAAATCTTCTTCAAGAAATGCAATATATTATTTATGTATGTCATCCGAATGTGGAAAAATACATGAAATATGTTGATATAATTGAAAAAGAAATTTTACTATTAAAAGGTTGGCGAAAATCAGATAATAAAATATTTAAAGAATTAGATAACAAAGGGTAAGGTTTGTAGTATATCCGAGTTCTGCTTTCGCTAATGTCAACAACAATGGTAATAGCAACAACAACAACGCTTCCAACTCGGGTGGTGGCATTCGCCCCTGATTTTAACTCGCACAATGATTAGGTTTATGTACCGTTGCGATAATTAAAAGGAAACTTTATCCTGTCCGAAAGGCAAATAGATATTTTGATACCATCTAATAAGTTAGTTATGGTTAGGAACAAAATATGATAAATAAGATTAGTAATGCCAATGTTTTAGTAAATAGTTTTTACGAAGCCAAAAAGGGTTGTAGTTGGAAAAATAGTGTTCAACAATATGAAGCAAATTTTTTAAAAAATATTAGACAAACTCAATTAGAATTAAGAAATAAAACCTATAAACAACAAGATTTTTATAACTTTTTTCTAAAAGAGAGAGGAAAAGATAGATATGTTCGTTCAATAAGTTTCTATGATAGGGTAGTTCAAAGGGCATTATGCGACCAATTAAATCCTATTGTCGAACCACTTTTAATCCATGATAATGGTGCAAGTGTTAAAAATAAGGGTATTGATTTTGCTAGAAGAAGAATAGAATGTCATTTGCATAAATATTATAGAAAATATGGAAATCAAGGATATGCACTCATAATTGATTTTAGTAAGTTTTATGATAACATACTGCATGAACCTCTAATGGATATGTATAGGGAAATTATTGATGATGAAGATTTAATCAATTTGATTAGTCATCTAGTTGATAGTTTCTCTATCGATATATCCAATTATAATATAACCGAAAAAGATTTGTTTGACTCATTAGTATATGCCAAGGCAAATACTGTTAATACAGGTGAAAAAATGATGCACAAATCATTAGGAATAGGTAGTCAAATATCGCAAATATCAGGTATTTTTTACCCAACTAGGATGGATAATTATTGTAAAATAGTAAGAGGTATTAAATATTATGGTAGATATATGGATGATACTTATATTATTAGTAATAGTAAAGAAGAATTAAGAGAATTATTAAATGAAATTGATAAAATTTGTCAAAAACTTGGTATTTTTATAAATCATAAAAAGACCCAATTATATAGAATAGATAAAGGTTTTACTTTTTTAAAAATCAAATATAGATTAACTGAAACTGGTCATTTGGTAAGAATACCAGTAAAAAGTAATTTTGTAAGAGAAAGAAGAAAACTAAAAAGTTTTAAAAATTTATTAGATAAAGGGGAAATGACTTTATTTGATATAAAAGAACAATATAAATCGTGGCGAGGTAATATAATTAAATATGATTGTCATAATACCATAAGAAACATGGATAAATTATTTAATAATTCACAAAATTCACATTAGTTTAGTGTTATAATGTATGTAGAAGATAAGGCAATGAAAAATTGTCTTTTTTTGTGTAGATTGGAGGATTAAAATGCAAGAAAAAAGTTTTGAAAGAGAAGTTTTAGACCGATTAACAAAAATCGAAGCAAAATTAGATGATTATAACACATTTAGGGATAAAGCAAGTGATGCTTATAATCAGGTGAAAACCAATGCCAATGATATTGCCGAATTACAAGAGAAAATAAAGTGGTTGTCTAGGACAATTATAGGGGCATTCATTACTGGTATTATTGGTTTATTGTTCGCATTTATACAAATAAGTATGAAATAAAATAAGGAGGTGAAAAAATGACCGTTGAATTTATATTTTCAGTTGTTACTGCCGTAGTAACTGCAATATTAGGAACTTTCTTTAAAGATAGGGTAGTTCCATCAAGATTTATTCCATTGCAAAATATTGTAATTGGAATTATCGCATCAGTTATTGCAGTATATTTTAATTTGTTTGACAATTGGGCAGTAGCGATACTTGTATCACTAGGAATGGCACTTGGTGTTGGTGGTGCATACGATTTAAAAAGAACGAAAGATAAATATTAAAGAGAACTAAAAAAATAAGGTTCTCTTTTTTAGTAATTTTCTTCAAAGGAGGGATAAGAAATGGAAGAAGAAAACAAAGAAACATTAGAAGTTCAAGAAGAAGTACAAAACACTTTCAATGAAGATGGATTAGATGTTTTAGTTGAGGGTGAAGATTGTACCGTTGAAAATCAAGAGGAGGTTGATGAAGATGCAAATGAGAACGAGTAAACCAAGTAATAATAAGTTCTATATTACAAAATCAAAAGGTGGATATTCAACTTGTATTCAAGGTTCGCCAACTGATGCCAATGCCAATGTTTTAGCAAATTGTGTCGGGTATGCTTGTGGTAGATTTAATGAAATTATAGGGTCAATGAAGTATCCTAGTTTAAATTGTAATGCTGAAAACTTTATTGAAAGAGCCAAAAGTTTAGGATTAAAGGTTGTATCATATCCAACATTAGGTGGTATAATGTGTTGGCAAAAAGGTAATACATTATCAGGAAATGATGGTGCAGGTCATGTTGCCATTGTAGAAAGAATTGATAGTGCTAGTAAGATTTATACTTCTGAAAGTGGATATGGTTCAAGTGCTTTTTGGAACTCTGTAAGAACTAATTCAAATGGAAGATGGGGATTAGGGTCAGGTTATACATTTAGAGGTTGTATCATTAACCCTGCCATTGGTGATGTTCACTATGAAAGTTCAACACCATCAAATCCAAAAAAATCAAATGAAGAAATTGCAAATGAAGTTATTCAAGGCAAATGGGGAAATAATCCTGAAAGAAAGCAAAAATTAACTGATGCAGGATATGACTATTCAGCAATTCAAAACATTGTTAATCAAAAATTATCAGGTTCAAAGCCACAACCAAGCACTAATAATGATGAATTATTAACCCTTGTTAAGAAAACAATTCGTGGCGATTTTGGAAATGGTGATGCTAGAAGAAAAGCATTAGGTTCAAATTATGATGAAGTTCAAAGACAAGTAAATCTTAACTTAAATCATGGATTAACTCGTTGGGATAACATTAAATTATTTTAGGTAAGGACACAAATATCCTTACCTTTTTTTAATGATAAAATACTCGTTAGCATATCAAAAAACTTAATTAGTAACCACCAAGTAACCCACAAATGCCCGTTTTTTCCTTTAAAAA
>CANQGW010000020.1 GCA_947623555.1 uncultured Clostridia bacterium | reverse complement strand
TTTTTAATAAATGTATTTATCTCCTTGCCCAAGAATGGGGAGAAATATAACTAGATTTTATAATCTAGTCTTTTTTTATGTAAATTTCCGTGGAAAAAATCGTGAAAAATAGGCATATTTTTTATGTTATAATAAATTTGTGCAAGGAAATAAATATTTCTTATTAAGTTTATTTGTTTCTCAGACCTTGGTTTTAGAGTTGTGTTTTTTATTTTATAAAATTCACAATTCTAAAACTTATAAAAATAGATGTAGATAGTATGTAGGATATATAAAAACGGTTGGGGGATATGGTTTCTTTAATAGCTCAGAAGGATTAATCTATTAGAGACCTCAAGACGCCTTACAAGTCGAGTGTAGCTAGCTTGATAAATCCAATATATCTTACATAGTGTTTATAAGAAAGGATCATATATGTCAGAAGAAGCTAAGCAAATAAAATTAGTGTATAAATTCAATGAGGATTATTTTAAAATTGGTCAATTAATAAAAATAACTATAAAAGATTTTAGAGAAAATTTTATAGATGTATATTTTGGTTTTATAAATAAAGTATCAGAAAGCGAGATTTCTTTTATTTCTGTTGATTCACAACGGAGAAATTAAAGAAGACAAGATTCTCCCAGAAGTTTTAGTAGACCAAGAGTTAAAAACAACTAAGTATAAAATAGAAATTATAGAGAGGTAATTCAAGTAGTAGAAAAATTCAAAAAAGAAATGAAGGAATAAATTATGAAACAAAAATGGACTAAACAAACTGCAGAAGAATACATAAAGAAAGCAACACAAAAAGGGCTGACATATTGGAGTGCTATAGATTTTTTAAAACATCATAAAAGTATGTATTCAATAATATAGGAGGTCTATATGACAGCAAATATTTGTAATAAAGATAGATATAAAAAGTATATGGATGAACATTGTATAAATTGCAAAAACAATAAAACCAATTTATGTGAGATAAAAATAATATGCTCTAAAGATTCAACAATTACAAAATGCTGTTATTATGAAAAGAAATTAGGTGAAGAAAATGTCAAATGATTACGATAATTTAACAGAAAAACAAAAAAGATTTATTGATTATTATATAGAAACATCTAATGCAGCAGAAAGTGCTAGACGAGCTGGATATAGTGAAAAGACCGCAGACAGGATAGGTCATGAAAACTTGAAAAAACTTGAGAATTACATACAAGTAAGATTAGAACAATTAAATGATGAAAGAATTGCAAGTGCTAAAGAAGTATTGCAATATTTTACAACAATTATGAGAGACAAAAACGAAGATACAAATGATAGAACAAAGTGTGCTGAACTATTAGGAAAGAAACATGGAATATTTAGAGAAGAAGTTGTTATTGAAACAGATAAACCTTTTGAAGTTAATATAAATATAAGGAAAGATAAATAATGGATATAGATATAACTGAAAAACAAGATGCTTTTATAAATTCTACAGCATTTGAAACATTGTTCGGTGGAGCAGCACGGCGGAGGAAAATCTTATGGTCAATTGGTAGATGCTTTATTATATGCTTTAGAATATCCCAAATCAAAACAAATAATATTTCGTAGAACTTTTCCAGATTTGGAAAAATCATTAATAAGAGTTAGCTTAGGTTTTTATCCTAGAAATGTAGCAAAATACAATACAAGTAAACATACATGGAACTTTGCAAATGGAAGTATTATTGATTTTGGTTATATAGATAGTGAAAACGATGTTTATCAATATCAATCAGCAGAATATGATGTAATCCGCTTCGATGAATTAACTCATTTTACTGAATTTATGTATATATATTTAATATCAAGATGTAGAGGTGCAAATAATTATCCAAAAGGTATAAAAAGTTCAACAAATCCTGGAGGAGTAGGACATAGTTGGGTAAAAGAAAGATTTATAGACATTGGAGAACCTAACAAAATACATAACATTGTATTAGAAACAGGAGAAACAACAACAAGAATATTTATTCCAAGTTTAGTACAAGACAATTTATTTTTATTAGAAAAGGATCCGGATTATGTAAGAAGATTAGACAATCTTCCTGAAAAAGAAAGAAAAGCCTTAAAGTATGGCGATTGGGATATTTTTGAAGGACAATTTTTTACAGAATTCGATAGAAATATACATGTTTGCAGTCCATTTGTTATTCCATCAGATTGGAAAATATATAGAACTAGAGATTATGGATTAGATAAATGTGCTGTTTTATGGATAGCTATGAGTTGGTCTAAAGATATATACATTTTTAAAGAATTACATAAAAGTGATTTAATTGTTTCAGAAGCAGCAAAACAAATAAACGATATGACAACAGAAAAAATAACTACAGATTATGCACCACCTGATTTATGGAATAGGAATAAAGATACAGGTAAAAGTACAGCAGATATATTTTCCGAAAATGGTCAATATTTAACTAAAGCAGACAATAACAGAGTAACAGGTTGGCTTGCAGTACATGAGTGGTTAAAAGTATATGAAGATGAGCAAGGAACTAAAAAATCCAAGTTACATATCTTTAGTAATTGTCTAAACTTAATAAAATACTTACCTAGTTTACAACATGATGAAAAGAATCCAAATGATGTTGCTACAGAACCACATGAGCCAACACATATAACAGATGCTTTAAGATATTTTTGCACAATGTGGCAAGTTCCAATGATAAAGAAGAAAAGATTGCCAGAAGGTTATTATACTACTTCTGAATTAGAAGATTTAGGTTATAAAGATATAGAAACACCAATTAAAGTAAATGTAACAAAATCTGTAATGAAAAGGAGAAGATAACATGTATTATTTATTAATTATTCTTTATATTGTATTATCAATTATTACTATAGCTTATTTAAATAAAATATCTGATACTTTAAATACACCAAATAATAAAAAGAAAGCTAATAACAAAAAAAATACTAGAATTCACTCAGCAATAAGTCAATCAAATTATGATAACTCTTTTGGTGGTAGAAAGGCTTATAAAAAATATCAGAATAATGATGGATTATATGAACCACTACAACCTTCCAAAGGTATAAATCTAAAAAAGGAGGCGTAAAAGTTGAAAAACGAAGACTACCAAGAAATGATAAAAGAAAAAACTGCTAAAAAAGAAGCTCTAATGAGTGATAAAGAAATTAAAGAAGCGGAACAATTTCTATTATGGTATAGGAGAGCATATCAAGATAAACAAAGAGTAGGAGTTACAGACAAATGGAAAGATGTTGAAAAGTATTGGGAAGGAGATTTTGAATACGAGGATGACCAAGCAGCACCCAATACAAATATAACTAATTCTAATGTTGAAGGAAGAACTGCACTACTTTGTGACCAAAATATAGCTGTACAAGTTAATCCTAGAGAGCCAGGAGATAAACCTTTTTGTGATATGGCAAGAACAATTACAGATTTCATAAAAGAAAGAAATGGTATGTTTAGAAAAATAGAAGTTCATGAACGTAGACGTGATATGTTTGGTACAGGTATATTTCGTGTTTTATGGGATTTTGACAAACTAGATGGAAAGGGTATGCCTGTAATAAAACCTATTCATCCAAGTAGAATATTTGTTGATCCTGCAATAACAGATATATATGAAATACAAGATGCACAATATATTATTGAAAGTAAAAATAAGTCTATATATTCAGCAAGATGTGAGTATGGAGATGAACTAGCTGATGCAATTATTCCTAATTTAGACCCTATAGGAGATACGTTAGTAGAAAATGAAGAAGACCAATATGTACATCTTATGGTATGGACTAAATATAAAGAAAATGGAGATTTAAAATTAAGATTAGTTGAAATGTCTGGCGATGGAGTAATATTAAGAGATACAAAAAAGAAATTATACGAACATAATAAAAAAATGGAAGAAGAAGATGAAAAAGAAATATTTGAAGGTAAAAAAACAGAAAAAAGAAAGCCATTAAAAATATTCCCTAATGCAAAATTCCCATATTTCTTTACTCCAGATATGTTTAGAGAAAATACCATATGGGGAAAAGGTACAGCTGAATTAATTTTAGGTTTATCAGACCAAATTGATGATTTAGATGATACTTTATTAAGAAATGCAAGGCTTACAGGAAATCCTGTTGGATTAATTGCAAATTCAAGTGGTATTGACCCGGGCAAAATGACAAATACACCGGGAGAAATGATTCCAACCAATGATATTAATGGTATGAAATGGTTAACTCCACCAGGTATTCCGCAATATATAATAAATAAACGTAGTGAACTTATGAATAATGATAGACAAGTTGTAACACGTTTTACTGACCAAATGATTGGAAAACAACAAAATGGAGTAGATACAGCAACCGAAAGTTTAGCTTTACAAAATAGTGGTAATGCAATGATAGATCATAAAAAAGGATTACTACAAGAAACTTTAGGAGAAGTTTTTGAATATGCTTTAGAACTTGCATTATTAAATTGGAATACAACAATGTTATTTAGAATTGTTGGAGATAAAGGAGAAGATACTTTCTCAGAATTCAATCCAGACCTTTTAAACAATGTACCTGTTATGATTGAATCTGATACAGATTATAGAGAAGATTATAAAAAGAAATGGAAAGAAAGAAATCCTAATAAAGATATATCAAAGGATTTAGACCCAGAAGAATATAAATATATGCAAGTTGAAGATGATAAGGGACATAAAGAAACTCGCAAAATCCAATACGATTTAAGTATTTCAGTTGGTGCTGGATTACCTAACAACAGAGCCTACAGATATAACATAGTTAGACAAATGTATGTAGATAAAGCATTAACCAAAAGAGAATACAGAAATTATATGATAAAACAATTAGGTATGAATATACAAGAATATCCGGAAACAGAATTAGAACAACAAGAAATACAACTTATGAGTGAAGATACAATAAAAGAAATACAAAATTCTCAATTACAACAACAAAATCCCAATATTGAAGGATTAACAGCAAACGGAAATGTTGCTACAAATTATATGAAAGGGGTATAGATATGGAATTGAATTTTAAAAATTACAATATACAAGATACAGTTATATGTGAATGTGGCTATGAATTTAATTTGAAGAATATAACAAAATTAGAAAAAATAAATAATCATGGATTTTATAGTAATATTGTAAAACATTGTTCTAAAACAATGTGTCCAAACTGTAAAAAAGAGACAATATTGTTATTAAAACAAAAAGGACAAACTTGGGAAATACTAAGTATAGCAAATCCAAAATTAAATACAGAAAATCAAGTCAAAATTGAAAATAAGGAAAAAAATATAAATAATCAAGAATTTTTTATATGTCCTGAGTGTAAAAAAGTATGTAAAAGCCAATTTGGATTAAATGCTCATATGAAAACGCATAATAAATAGTTATTAAATTTTTATTTTATAAATAGAGGAGAAAACCTGGCTAAAAATCATTAGAGGACATAACCTGGCTAAAAATGGAAAGGAGACATTATGGACGAAGAACTAGAAGAAATCGAATTAAATGGAATCGATTTAGAGCAAAATGGAGATGCCATCAATTTACCTGATGTAGAAGATGTTGAAGAAGTTGAAAATGATAAACAAGTAAACGACAATATCGATACTAATGTACAAGTTGATGAGGAAAAAGAAAGTCTAAAAAGAGGAGTTAATAAAGAAAGAAATCTTCGTAAAGCTGCAGAAAAGAAAAATAAAGAACTTGAAGCTAGAATAAAAGCTTTAGAAGATGCAAGTAAAACTTCTGAAAAGACTACAGTTGAAGAATTAGTAGAAAGCGGAATAGATGAAAGTGTTGCTAAAACAATAGCGAAAGTTATTGATAAAAAGAAAGACTCTGATTCTAATTTAGCAAAAGAACTTGCAGAAGTTAAATTTGAAAATTCTTTAACTAAAAAGAGTAAAGAAGAAGGTTTTGAGGATATTTTAGACTATGCCGATGAGATTAAAGACCTAGTCGACAAGGGATTAACCATTGAGCAAAGCTATTATGCAGTAACTTATGATAGCGAAAAAAGTAAAGATACAAAATCAGAAATAGAACGTAAAATCGAGGCTAAAATGCAAAATAATCAAGCTAGAAAGAATATTCTAGGAAACTATAACAACAACAATGGAGCAGTTCAAAACTCTAAAACTAAAATAAAAGTAACACCAGAAGAAAAAGGAATTGCTGCTATGGCTGGTATGAGTGTAGAAGAATACGTTGCTATTCGTGATATGCAAAACGTAAAAGACTATAATAAGTATATTGCCAAAAAGAAAAAATAGGAAATAAGAAATTTCTTGTATTGCACAAAAAATAAAATACAAGGAGTTGATTTAAATGGCAGTTATGACACGCGATAATTTTGGTGAATTAATGACACCAATACATAAAAAAATATTCTTTGATGCTTATGATGAAGTGCCAAAGAAATATGAAAAAATATTTAAAGTCGAAAAAATGACTGGTAAAAAACAAAGTTATCCTCATTTAGGAGCTTTTGGATTATGGAAAACAAATACAGAAGGTTCAGACTTCAATGAAGACAACTTTGAAGAAGGCGAAGTTGCATCTTTCGAGGCTAAAAGATATGATAAATCATATGTTTTAACTTGGGAGTTAATGCAAGATGACCAATACAATGTAATGAAAGGTATAGGTAAAGGTGGAAGTGCAAAAGGTTTAGGACGTTCTTTAAGAGCTACAGAAGAAACTGATACAGCAAAAGTTCTTTCTGGTGGTTTTGAAAATACAGGTTATGATGCTAAAGCATTATTTGCAGAAGATCATCCACTTGCTTCTAGTGAACAAACATGTTCAAACTTAATTGAAGGTTCTTTAAGAGATGAAACCTTAAAAGCAGCCTTAACTCTAATGAGACAACAAAAAGATGAAGCAGGTATTCCTATTGCAGCTAGTGCTAAACAATTAGTTGTATGTCCAGAATTAGAGTTTGTTGCAAAAGCTGTTGTACACTCTATATTACAATCTGGAACAAACAACAATGATGTTAATACTTTGCCAAACCTAGATATTGTTGTATGGGATTACTTATCTGATGCAACAGGAGCTACAAAACCTTGGTTTATTCAAGATACTTCTATAGATAATCTTTTATTCTTAAGAAGGGAAGAACCTATCTTTGATTCTGAAAGAATTCAAAAGAAAATGGATTATAGAATGTTTGGATATACTCGTTATGATTGCGGTTATTGCGATTGGAGAGGTTTAGTTGGTTCTAAAGGAACAGATGAATAAACAAAACTTAAAGGGGAAGCAATTAATTTTGTTTCCTCTTATTTTAAATAATAGAAAGGATGTGACATTATGCCAACTTCAAGTGAAGAAATAAGCAAATATAATGCAAATTCTCAGGGAAAACCTGATAGCAATCTAGCCAATGACGCATTAAATTTAGGTGGAATACCTGCAGAAGATTATGCTAGTAAAGATTATGTACACAAATATCATGATAATAAAGAAGAAGAATTAAAAGAATATATAGATAAACAAGACCAGGCAAATCTTGATAAAGCAAAATCTTATGCAGATAATTTAGTTACTAATCAAGATTTTTCAGATTTTGCAAAAACTACAGATGTTCAAGCCCTAGATACAAAATTATCTGAAAAGATAGAGAATTGTGGAAAACAATGTGAAGAAAATTTAAACACGAAAATAAAAGAAGTAGTTGATGATGTTAATTCTAATTTTGAAGATGTAGGAAAATCAATAGAAAAATTAAATCAAGGACAAAATGACCTTTTTCAATCTGTCAGTAATGGAAAAGCTAAAATTGCGGGGGCTATTACTGACAAAGGAGTTTCAACCTCTGCAAGTGATAGTTTTGATACTATGGCTGGTAATATAAGAAGTATTAATACAAGTGGAGGAGGGGGAGAAGTTGACCCTAACTTTGTTAATACCTCTGATGCAGATGCTACTGCTTCTGATATATTAATTGGCAGAAGTGCTTATGTTAAAGGTTCAAAAATATATGGTACACACATTTGTAATAGTGGCTTAGAAGTAGACACATCTGATGCAACAGCATCTTCTTATGATATTGCTTTAGGTAAAACAGCTTATGTTCGAGGCTCTAAAATAACAGGAACACACATAGATGTGAACTTGGATACATCAGACGCAACAGCAACTCCTCATGATATTAAAGCAGGAAAGACTGCTTATGTTAATGGACAAAAAATAGAAGGAGATTTAAATATATCTGACTCACAATTTAACTATAATGTGGATTCAGTAGACAAAATATATGGAACTGAATTTCAATCATATGAGCTAGAACAGTATTCAAAAAACGTATATACTGATTCATGTAAGGGAGACATTATTTTTTACGAAAATAAACCTATTGGTTCAATTTATATAAAAGATTCTTTCATAGTAATTGATATAAAAAATAAAGAAGATATTAAATATTCACTTAAAGATGATCTTGGATTAGATATTTCAACTTCTGCCAAAGTAGTTATTAAAATAAGTAAATTCAGTAATAAAATAGCATATATTATACTAGATGTTCTTGAATATAGTTCAGATCATTGTGATGTCTATGTTTTTTCAAGCCGGATTGATAGTAGGTAGTAATCATGGAGACTATTCAATAACTATTGATAAAGAAAGTATGCTTAAAACATCAATTTATAGAACACAAGAAGATTATAGAATACTAGGACTTAATCATAACAGCGTTTTCTTTCTTCCTCATGAAACTCACATTTTTGGAGCAATATCTTGGGAAGAAACTAGCGGTAGCTTACGAGTTTATTCCTTAAATATTTATGAAATAAAAAATAAAAGAAATGGATGGGCAGGCGAACCTACAATAGAACAGTGTAATGAATATCCATATTCTTTAAGCTCTGTCAATACAAAAATTTTAAATGGAGGGAAATTAATATGGACGGATTCAAACTCAACAGACTTTATATTTTTAAATGATTCTTACGAGCAATTAGATACTTCTTATTTTTACGGCAAACGTCTTATTCCATCATACAATGGTACTTTTGCATATGATATAACAGAGTCTGTATTATATACAATGCAAATTGATGCTATGGGAAATGTAACACTTGAAAAATTAAAAGATTTACCCTCATTATTGTCACCTGACAATGAATATGGAGAAACAAGATTAGATAGTATTCGTATTAATGATGATGCATCTGTGTTATTTTTTTGCGAAAGTGTTTGTATGGCATCAAAAATTCCAGGAGAAAGTGCTAGAAGATTTTGGAGAACAAAAGTATATTCTATTGATTTCTTGTCAGAAGATGTTTTTACTCTTATTCAAACATATGATAATTTTGAACCCGAAGTAGAAGTTGATGGTGGAAATAGTGTTTTTTGTATTGAATATGGAATGTACAATGCTGATGGAAATATTGGAAATTCACATGATTGTAATAAATTGTTATATCCCGAGTTAACTAGAAGCCAAGTTTTAGGATTAGTGTATCATGGTGAATATTATTATAAACATACTAAGACATCGTTAACAGCATTGCCAGAAGATGTAGTAAAAGGTAGAACATTTATGGGAAGAAATGGAAGCCCTGAAATAGGAACTTTGGAGGTGTAATAAATGATTAATGAATTAAAAATGAATGAATTAAAAGATTTATTTTTCTATACTTTTGGAATAGTACCACTTCAAAACTATAATGTAATAGGAGATGGTATGACTGATAATAGACTCGCAATACAACAAGCTATATATGATGCTATTGAAATTGGTGCAAAATATATTTTTGTTCCAAAAGGAAATTATTATTATTCAAATAATTTATTTAAAACAAATGAAGTTATTTTTATTGGAAACAATGTAGATACATTTATGAAAGATATTGAAATTAGACAATTTCCGGATTTATGGAACGAGGCTCAGGCTAGTTCATCAGCATTAGTTCCAATAGGTGGAATTGTAGTATATTCAGGTAAGCAAATACCTACTAATTATTTGGAGTGTAATGGTGCAACTCTTAATACTGATGAATATATGAGTTTATATGAAGTTTTAAATGGAGAACAAGAAGAAATTCCACAAACTTTTACAATACCTAATCTAAGTACTCAAAATAATACAACTAAATATATTATTCGTGCAAAATAAGAAAGGGGTGTAATAAAAAATGGCAATAGTAAGTAGAACAACAGTTGGACAAGTATTGGATGATATTCAAGTAAGATTGCCTCATGAATATATAGATGAAACATTATTTTTATGGATAAATGAAACTATGAAAAAAATTTATAAAGATTTATCTATTCAACAGCAATATTCTTTTACAACAAGAGCGAATCAAGAATTATATGTTCTTCCTGAGGACTGTAGCATTGATATGATAAATAGTGTAACTATGTCTACAAAAGCTAGAAATCAAAACAATCCATATAATTGGGGTGATTTTGAAGAATTAAAATCATATCTTCCAAATGAAAAAATGACAGTTAAAGGATATTATGATGGTAGAGAAGGTGTAATAGGAATTTATCCTGCACCAAAGGATGTTAGAAAAATTGATGTTTATTATTTAAAAAAGCCTAAAATGGTTACAAATAGAGACAATTTTATAGAAATAGATGATAATTATGTAGATTTAGTTAAATATAATGTAATGTCAATTATTGCAATGAGCGGGCATAATCCGGACATAGAATTAGCTAATGAATATATCCTTTTATATAATAATTTGGTTCAAAAAGCTAATGAAAACAAAAATGAACAACAACAAAGATACTCAATTATACGAGATTTACATAGAAATATAAAATATAGGAGGACTTAAATTATGCAAACTAATGCTTATTTAGAAAATATTAATGTAAAAAGTAATAATCAAATAAACTATTTAGCAGGTGGTATCAGTAATATTTACCCTCCTCAAAATATCCAAGATGATGAGTGTCAAGATATGTATAATATGTGTTTAGACTTTTATCCTGCTTTGCGAACAAAAATAGGAAGAACTCTAGTAAGAAATCCTGGTTTAAAAGGCGATAAAATAAAATATTTTGGAGTAGCGGGCGTTAAATATCTATTTTATATACAAGGAACTCAACTTAAAGATATGACAGGAGCGGTTATTTCAGAAGGTATAACAGGAGATAGATTTTCTCATGTATATTATGCTGATGGAAATAGTGAATATTTGGTTTTATATGGCGAAAATGTAACTCCTACAAGACATAAGTTACCTTTATCTGCAATTAATACACCTGAAATTATTCCACTTCCAAAAGATAAAGACAGTAATGACATTATGTTTGAACATATGTGTTATCATAAAAATAGAATGTTTGGAAGTAAAGGAAATATGCTTTATTTTTCAGCACTCCAAAATCCTATGGATTGGACATCTACAGAAAATTCAAGAGAAGATAGAGTTCCAAACTGTAATCAAATAACAGGTTTAGTGTCTTTTGATGATAAACTAATAGTTTTTAGTGAAGAAAATATGCATTTATACTATGGTTCAAATGTTATAGCAGGAACTACAGATTCATATACATGTGTATCATTAGATAATAATATAGGCTGCTATGATCAATGTACCATTAAAGTTCATAATTCTTATTTATATTGGCTTTTTGGACGTAATATTTATGAATATGATGGAAGTAGTATAAGAAATATTGAAAAACCTACAGGTAACAATGGCATTACAGGAGGAATAAAAAAATATATTGAAGGAATTACAATAAATGAAGCTAAAAATGTTTCTGTTGCAGGAAGTGAAGATAAAATTTATTTTTGGTTTCCTGATTATAATTTTTTCCTTGTTTTCGACCAACGTTTAAGAAAATGGACTAAAGAATTACAAGAACAAAATAGTACAGATGAATTAAATTATGCGATGATATGTGATTCATATGTAGATTTAAACTTTTCACAAACTCCACATCCTATATATGCTCTTACTGCAAATGGTGTTATATATGAATTAACAGGAGGAAGGAAAGATGGTTCAAATTATATAAAAACATATGGTAAAGATGAAATAATAAATGAAGAAGGATTAACTGGAAAAATAGATATTCCTTTTTATATAAAAACAAAAGAATTTAAAAATGGAGTATTAAGCAAAAGAAAATCTTTATCATCTATATGGCTTAATTATGATTTAGAAGGATATGTTAATTTAAAAATAACAACCGATGATGGCAAGCAAGAAATAAAAGAAAATATTTTACCTCAAGGTAAAAATAAAACAGAATGTGTATTAATTCCTAATAATTTGCAAAATGTAAATAGTTATGTTTTTGAATTTTATGGTAAAGGTGATATTACTATCTACGGTATGGAAAGAATTGATAGGACACATTTAAGATGAGATTTAGACAATATAGCGATAATAGTTCTACTCTTAAAGAGTGGTCAAAGCAATTAACAATTGCAAATAAAGGTATATATAGATTATATCCTACCGTAGAAGATACTTTAAATCATTGGAAAGATGAACTTAATAAAAATATAGGAACTAATACATTTTCTTTAAATGGAAGTAGTGAAGCAACACTATATAATTGGCAAGAAAAATTAAACGGATTATATAATATTTAAGGTTTAAAAGGTCTGATTTGCACAATACATTGAAAGGAGAAATATAAATGGATGAAACTCTTTTAAACCCAAACAATAGTGGTATGGCAACAAGTAATCCTCAAGCAAATATAAATCAAATTAATAATAATCAAGTTGGACAACCTATACAAAATAATACAAATATACAAAATACAGAACAGGATAATAAAATAAATCCTATAACTATACCTATACAAATACAGCCACAAATAAGTCAACCAAATCAGTCTCAAACATCTAATAATGTAAAACCTAGTTCTAATCTACAAACAATAAGTGCTCCTCAAACACCTCAAACTTATAATGCTCCAACACCTCAAACTTATCAAGGAAATAATAACAATAATAGTTTTGTAGACTTCAATCAAATATATAACTCTTACAATCAAGCAACTGGAAATAGTAATAATTTCAGCAGTAGCGGAATTAAAAAAACAAGTTATAATACAACAATTGTAACACCAACTACAAATAATTTAAATACTGTAGAAGGACAATATCAAAGTGCATATGCAGATACTGTTAATGGATTGATAAGTGAAATGTTAAAACAAATGCAAAATGGCTTTATGTACGATCCAACTCAAGATGCATCTTTAAAATTAGCAACAGAATATGCTGCAAATAGTACTTTACAAAGTTTAGCAGGAAGCGGTGTTTTAAATAGTTCGGCTACTTCGGAAAGAGTAGCAAGAATAGTTAGTGAACTAATTCCACAATATGAGGAAAAGGCTCACGATAGGTGGATAGAATATTTAGGGCAATTGGCAGATACTGCACAATTAGTTATGAATTATGATTCTCAACAATTTGAATATTGGAAAGATGCTAAAGATAGAGAATTTCAAGATAAACAGTTTGAGTATCAAAAACAACAAGATGCTTTAGAAAATGCATGGAAACGTGTTGATGAATTAGGTTATGTTGATAATGAGGCAAGTAAAGTTTTAGGAGTTGCAGTTGGAACTTTAAGTGGAGCTGCAAGAGAAGCTAAAGAACAAAGAGAATTTGAACTTAATAAAATGAGAGAACAATTAGCAATTGAACGTGCAAATAATGAAGCTTTAGCAAGATTAAAGAATGAATTAGATTTACAATCAAGTAAGCAATTAGCAGATTATCAATCTCAATTAAGAAAGCAAGAAGCAGAATACCAATCACAATTAAATAAATCAGAAGCAGCATATAAGTCTCAATTAAGTAAATCAGAAGCGGAATATAATTATCAATTAAAAAACAAATATAGTTCAAGTTCAAGCTCAAATTCAAGTTCGAGTTCAAGTTCAAAATCTAGTTCATCATCAAAATCTAATAAAGCTGCAAATGTTCGATTGTTAAATAATGGTGTTATTGCAGTTACAGTAAACGGAAAAACTGCAACCTTAGATATATCACACGGAGCAACTAAAAGCCAGATTATTAATTGGGGAAAAAGTCTAGGTGTTGATTTGTCTGGTATTTGGGATTAGGAGGTGTAGCATGGCAAAATATAAAATATTAAGTAAAATAGATGAAGACGAAGAAGAAGAAAAGAAATATAATAACAATATAAATTATTTAACAGATAAAGACACTCTTAGAAGTAATTTGGACAAATTTATAGATAATGATATTGATACAGATGAACCTGAATATAATGTAAATTTAAATTATTTAACAGATAAAGAAACTATTAGAAGCAATTTAGACAATTTTATATATAAGCAAAATGATGAAATTGATATGTCTAACTCAAGTAATAATTCTGTATCTAACATCAATACTAAAAAAGAAAAAAAGAGTAAATTTGACTTTTTAAATAAAGGTGCATTTTCAGATGGTTATCAATTTGGAGATATTACAAAAACTGCTCTTGCTTCTTCTATGGATTTTATAGGAGATGCAATTAGTGGTATAACGTCTGTTCCTGAAAATATAATAGATATTGGTGCAAATCTTGTAGCTACTGCTCAAAATAAATTAGGCTTTAAAGAAGCAGCAAAAAAAACTCGAGATTGGGCAAATAAAAATGATAATGAAGAAGCAGCAAATAAAATTGTTAATAAATCGCCTATTGGATTTTTGTACAATCTAGTTAATGGCACTTTACCTGAATACCTTGAAAACGAAACAACGACAGGGAAATCAGTAAAAAAAATTATGGGGCTTATGGGAGCAGATAAAGTACAGCTAAGTAAAAATAATCTTGATAATTCTGCATTTGAAAAAGATTCTGTATTAGGAGAAACCTCTGATAAAATTGCCAATCTTGTAGGTTATACAGGTATGTTAGCTGTTGGAGGACATGCTTTAAGTTCTATAGGCAAAGCTGTGACTATTGGTTCTTCTACATTAGGTGTTAGTGCTGATTTTGGAAATGTTGCAATTAATATGGGAGGTCATGTTTTAAATTTACCTACTCTTGCTATAGCAGGTGGTATGGCAGGTGGTCTTCAAGAAGCTAATTTAAAGGGTGATGATGTTATAGAAAAGGAAAGATGGGCTAAAGCTATATCAGGCGGAACTATAGAAGGTATTACAGAAGGTATTTTTGGTATGCTTGGCATAGGAGGAAATGATATTACTGATACCCTAATGAAAAAAGTTACAAATAAAATAACTTCTGGAGCAGGAAAGATGTTAACTCAAATAGGAATACAATCTACAGGAGAAGCTATAGAGGAATTTTTATCTTATGCAAGTAATTATGTTGTAGATAATGTACTTATTGATAAATTAGGCAGTACAGATTTTAGTACAAAATGGAATTGGGAAGATGTTGGAGAACAAATGGCTTTAGCTTTTGTGAGTTCAGGATTAACTGCTGGAGGAACAAGTTTAATTAATAATAGTAGTGCTATAAAATCTGCAGAAGAACAATTAGGAAGAAAATTAGACAACAATGAAAAAGCCGAAATAATACAAACTCTTATAAATGTTGCTAATGATGAAAGAGAAACCATACAATTTAATCCTGAGGAAAAAGGAAAAAATGTAAGTGACGTTTTTGTAGCATCATATAACCCAGATGGAGAAATTACAAATATTGCTCAAACAAAAGCAAAAATAATAGATAATCCAAATAAAAAAGTAAATGTATCTCCAGGAATAATTAAAAATTCTGATACAAATTCTTATAATATTATAGATACAAATACAGGGGTTTTATTAGATACTACACCATATGAAACATTAATATCAGCACAAACAGAGTTTGCAAGTAAAATGATTAATTTAGATGATGCTTCTATTAAAGGAATTAACAACAAAATTAATACTTATAATATTTCTATTGTCAATCAAATAAACAATGCTTTACCTAAAGATGTAAATAATATAAATACTACTCAGATTAATGAGAATCGTCAAGAAAGTGATTTTGGACGTGCAACGAATAATTTTGCAGTTCAAGATGTAAAAAAGCTTACAGACGAATTTGACGGCAAAGAGATATTAAATAAAGATGAGGTTGCTGAAATATGGTCTAATATACAAGATAAAGATTTAGATGTTTCTTATGATAGTAACGGAGATATTAGCTCATATATTGGAATTGAAGAAAGTGGAGACAATATAGTAGTAAATAGATATGATAGTGAAGATAATATAGTCGATAGTGTGACTATTTTAAATCAGGACGGAAAATTTAATACTCAAGAGATAAAAGATACTATCAAACAAGTTGTAACTGTCTATGACGAAAATAAACCTATTATCGGACAAACAGATATAGAAGGCAATGAAGTAAGAAGTATAAAAAAGAAAAATAACAATAACGATAAAATACAATCAATAAATGATATAAAAACTAAATATAAGAACAATACTGATATATTAAATATTTCAGAAAATAAAGAAACAATATCATTAGATAATATGGTTATTAAAAAAAGTCAAAGGAACAAGGGTATAGGTTCAAATATTATAAATGATTTAATACAATATGCAAATAAAAAAGGGAAAACAATAACTTTAACTCCTACAAATGAATTTGGGACAAAGACAAGATTAACTAATTTCTATAAATCAAAAGGTTTTGTTGAAAATAAAGGTAAGAACACAGATTTTATGATAAGCGATACAATGTATAAAACTCCAGTTAATATGAAACAAAAAAGCAATATAACTCAAGAAGAATTGCAAAAATCTATTGAAAAATTTAAGAAAGCCAAAAAAAGTATTAATAGAGAAGATATAATTAATATTGCTAATAACTTAAATATATATCATAGAGGGAATACTTTTGAAGATAAAAATATGACAAAAATATTAGGACATTACAAACAACCTCAAATAACTGAAATAGATGAATTTTTTAAAGATTATAAAGATAAGGAAGATTTAAGAAAACAAGCTTATAACTATGCTTTAAATAATTATAAAAATGAACATGTATTAATTAAAGATATAAATAAAACTATAGATATTCCACAATCAGGATTAAAAAAGACATTTGGTAAAAATCAAGATAATATAAAAATGCAAAGTGCCAATAACTTATTAGAAATCATAAAAAATGCTCAATATTTAAACAGTTCTATTAGTACTAAAAACAGTTCATTAGTATATCATTATTTTATATCACCAATAAAGATTAACGAAAGTAACCATCTTTCTTTAATTACTATACGAGAAAATACTACAAATAAAAACGATAATGATAAGTTTTACTATCATGATATTAGAAATATAAATAATATTGAGGAGGGCAAGGCTCATGCAATGCCCCACGAAAATGTGAGTAACATGCTTTTCGAGCGATTCCCTCCTCATATTAATAACAGTATAGCACAAAAAAACACAAATGTCAAAAATAATACTGTTATTAATAAGTCTATGCAAAATACAAAAAATAATACTAATAAGCAGTTAATAAACAAAAATAATAAAATTAATATAAAATATCGCAAATTTAATACAGACTTTCATAATAAAGGATATGTGGATTTAAATAATAAAACCATTAATAATATTGTAGATGTAGCCGACATCGCTCAAATATTTAGAAACCCAAATTATGAAACCTTTAGAATATTATATTTAAATGGCAATAAAATCGTAGGTCAAGAATCTATAACTTCCTATTTGCCTAATTTAGTAAGAACTCAAAAAACGCCATATACTTCTATAAATTTTTATAAAATGAAAAATAGAATGGATAGATTAAATGCAGATGGATATTATTTAATACATAACCACCCTTCTGGAAAAGCCAAGGCCTCTGATGCTGATGTACAAACTACTTATAAATATATAAAAAATATGCAAGGTTTTAAAGGACATATAATAGTTAACTCTGGAACTTATGCAACATTGACTTTAAACTCAAACAATATGTTAGTTAGCGAAAGCGAAATAAAAATTGATAATTATACACCAGATGAAATAGATAAAATGATTAAAAACAATCCTTTAAATGATATAAAAATTGATAGTAGAGAAAACTTAATTAAATTTGCATATGATATAAAAAACAATCCTAATTATTCTACATTACTTTTTACTGATAGTATTAATAAGATTAGAATCATACTAGACACTCCAAATAGTATATTTAATAACAAAGAATTGGATAATTATATAAAGAATATCGGAAAGAAAAATGGTGCAACTCATGCTTTTGTAGCAACTACAAGTAGTGAAGTTTTTAATAAAACAAAACAACTCTCTACTATAAAAGATAGCATTTTATATGCGATAAATAATTCTAATTTATATATAGATGGATTTGAAGAAGAAAATGTCAATAATATTTTTAATGACAAAGATTTCATGTTAAAAAGAAAAAGAGATAGTTTAAAACAGAAAAATACTACTATTAAGCAAGATATACGAAATAATATGACTAAAACGAATGGAAATTCTACTTCTAATGCTAATACTGAAAACGTCAAAAATAATGGTGTAAGAGCTATGAAAATAAATAAATCTATCAATAGTCCAATAATGAATAACTATGACGAAACCACTGCTAATAGAATTGAAATGAATGATAGAAATGTAATTGTTAAAAATAATAAACATCTATCTAATCTTATTAACGAAGCTTTAAATAGTAACGAAAATAAGGCATTACATCTAGGAAAGCTTAATGAAGGAACAATTAATAATATAAAAAATAAAATACAAAATCTACCTAAATCTAAACAAAATTATTTAACAAAAAATAATTATGACTTAGTAATAAATCAATCTGAAATAAGACATTTATTAGATAATAAGGCAGGTTTAACTGAAAGAGAGATTAATCATTTTATACAAATATTGCCTAATATAATTTCTAATAGTGATTATATTTCATATACAAATAATTTAAAAGATGAGGGATTAAGATTTAAAAAACTGTTGGAAGATGGTACTTATGTATCTTTTGTTGTAGTGTCTAATAAACAAGGAACAATGAAAGTAAAAACTATTTATATGGAAAAAGGAGATTATGAAAATAAAAAAAGAAGCATATCTCTAACGACTGATGTTGATACAACCCCAGACAATACGTCCAAGACGAATAGAGTATCTGCTTCTAATACAAGTATACCACAAAATACTGAAAACGTCAAAAATAATGGTATAAGAGCTATGAAAATAAATAAATCTACTTCATCTAATAATCTACAAGAAGTAGATAATCAAGGAAGAATTTTAACTAAACAACAACAAGAATTTTTTAAAAATAGTATAGCTAGAGATAAAAAAGGTAATTTAAAAACACTTTATCATGGAACAGATACTGAATTTACAGTTTTTAGTTATGATTTTTTAGGTAAAAATGGAACAGCAAATGGAAAAGGCTTCTACTTAGCTGATAATATAAACGTAGCAAAATCCTATAGTGATGGTAAAAATCTAATTGAAGCATATGTAAATATAGAGAAACCATTGAGTATTGGAAATACAACTATTTCACAAAATGAATATATAAAATTCTTAGAAGCAGTTAATGAAAAAACAAATGGAACATTATTCGCTGATTATGGAGATGGAGAAAAAGTAAATAAAGGAACTAAAGAATATATTGATATAATAAATCAATTTAAAGAAGAATATACTTACGGAGGAGATGATGTTGATTTAGTTTTATCTATATTAAATAGTGCTAATATTAAGTTGGAAGATGGATATAGATTGTTAAAAGAAACAATAGGTTATGACGGAATTATAGTAGAAACAAGTTATAAAGATAACGGAAAAGATATACAGTATACACAATATATTCCACTAATTCCTGAACAAATTAAAAACATAAATAATACAAATCCAACTTCAAGTAAAGACATACGTTTTGCTCGTAGAAGTGCTAAACAATATAATGCTCAAAGAAATGCAGAAAGAGAAGGTTCATACATAGAACAAGAAATACAAAAAATAGAGCAGTCAGGAAATTGGGACGATACAATTCCAGTTACTAAAATGACAGATATAAGAAAAACTATAGAAGATTATTTAGGTTTAGGAATAAAAAAAGGTCATTTTAGAGAGCAGGCTTATGGTATATATAAAGATAAAAGAGATGTCATTAGAACTAAAGAATTGAAAGATATGGATACAATTTTACACGAAACAGGACATGCTCTTGATTTAGGTAATCGTATAAAAATTGATAAAGAAAGTATTTCAGATGAACTATTAAAGGCTGTAAAAAAATATGGTGGTTATGAAACAGATTCAAGAACTATTCAACTTGATGAAGGATTTGCAGAAATAATAAGAGAGTACTCTATAATTCCCGAACAAGCAAAAATCGATTATCCTCAAACTGTTGCAATAATTGAAGAAATAAGATACAGCGATAACTCTTTTAATAACTTTATAACTAAAGTTCAACAGCAAACTTATAATTATATACATCAAAATCCTAAAAATCGAACATTAAGTAATATGAGTGTTGGAGAGCAAACAGATAAAATTCCTTTAACAAAAGATTGGGTAAAACAAGAAGCAATGAGAAATATTTGGGATAAAGATTATTCTTTAAAATCAGCAGTTAATACAATTCAAGAAATTAATGAAAAGACTATAAATGAATTAAAAGCTAGTAATAATTCCTATTATTTAACTAGATTGGCAAGTGGAATTGGAAATAAAATAACATCAATATTATCAAATGGCTATATAGATGAAAATGGAAATAAGCTAATTCCTGGATTAAGTCAAATTGGAGAAATTTTAGGTGATGATCCTGAAAGATATAATGATTTAAGAGCCTTTTTAGTTGCACAGAGAGATTTGGAATATAAGGCTCGAACATTAAAAACAGGACTTAGAACAACAGATAGTAAATCAGTTATTAATGAATTTAAAAATGATACAGAAATTCATGAAGCAGCCAAAATTATATATAATACATTAGATGGGGTATTAAAATATGCAGTAAACAATCATCTAATTTCTGAGGAAGATGCAGTAAAATTAAAGAAAAGTAATGCTTTTTACGTTCCTATGCAACGTGTAATCAAAAATAGAGGAAACCAAATAGGGAAAAGAGGTTCTGTTAATGACATAATTAAAAAGAGGACAGGTAGTGAATTAGATATAAAAGATATTCTTGAAAATATTGTAACAAATTCTGCAAATATAATACAACAAGTAGAAAATAACAATATATTAAAAGCTTTATATGAACAGGGAGAATCTAGTAAAATGACAGGAGTTATATATGATGTTATAGATCCTCCAATGACTAAAATTGGTACAGCAAGTTTAAATATATGGGAAAATGAGTTAAAACAACAGGGAGTAGATACTAATAATTTAAATTTAGAAAAAACCATAGATTTATTTGCACCAAATAATAAAGTAAATACTGAACAACTTATTACAAGTTTCATAAATAATAATGGAAAAAGGATTTATTTACAATTTAATGATGAATTGATTTTTAATTCTATTATGAACATGGATAAAACTTTTATGAGTAATGTATTAAAAATAAATAGCAAATTAAATATGCCTTTGCGTTATGGGGCTACAATGGCGAATTTAGGATTTGCAATACCAAATATGATTTCAGATACTGCTCAAGCATCAATTTATTCTACTGCAGGATTCATTCCAATAGTTGATAATGCTTTAGGAGTGTTAGATATTTTAACTGCTACAAATTCTACAGTTAATAACTTTATGCAACAAATCGCACCAGATTATGCAAATAAAATAAATACTATGTACCAACTATATGAGCAATCAGGAGCTACAAGTTCTACAAGATTATCACAATATAGAAAATCTACTCAAGAAATTATGAAAAATATTTATGGAACAAGAAATAGTGAAACTTTAGGTATTCATGAAAGATTTAAACCATTAAAACGATTACTTGATTTTATGACATTTATACCAGAGATTTCTGAACAATCTACAAGATTCAGAGTATTTGAGAGAAACTATGATTACTATAAAAATAAAGGAATGGCTGAAACTGATACTAGAATTATGGCGGCTTTGGAATCAAGAGATGCAACACAGGATTTTGGAAGAACAGGTAATATTACAAGAGAAATAAATCAATTAATTCCATTTTCAGCAGCAAGAGTTGGAAGTATTTATACATTTGCTGAAAAAGTAAAAGCTAATCCTAAACAAATTGGAATGAGAATAGCTATTTTAACTGCTTTGGCTATGGCAATAAAAGCATTAGGCTATGATGATGATGAAATTGAAGAATTAAATCAACGTAAAAAAGATGATAATTTTGTATTGAAAGTAGGAGATAATATTGTTACTATAAAAAAACCTCAAGGTATATTAAGAAGCATGATTAATTTAGCTGAATATATACAAGATTTAGCAATCGGTAACATTGAAGAAGGTAAAGAAAGTGATAGGTTAATAAATTGGTTGAATAATGCTATTATGGACAATATGCCAACTGATGAAATTACAGGTTTAGTACCTAATATGGTAGCACCATTGATTGAAAATGCTATTAATAAAGATTTATATTATAACACAGACATTGTTAAAAGTTATGATCTAGATTTACCTGATTCTGAACAATATTATGATTATAATTCTCAACTTGCTATACTTCTTGGGAAAGTTTTTAATTATTCTCCAGCTAAAATAGATAATTTAATTTCCGGATATTTTGGAGGATTAGGTACACAAGTTATAGGAATAATAGATACTATTTCTTCTTCATTAGGATTATCAGCTGAAAAACCTAAAATGGGAGCTGAGAGTGATACAATAGGAAAAAGGTTCATAGTTAATGTAAACTCTAATAGTTCAAGTTTAGATGAGATATATAACCAAAAAACAGACTTAACAAAAAAAGAAAATGGTGGTACAATAACAAAAGAAGAACAAGAAAAATTAGATAAAATAAAAGATGCTATAAGTAATATATCAAAAGTAAACAAACAAATGAAATCAATAAAAGCTGATTTAACATTATCTGGAGAAGATAAAGCTAAACAAATTAAAGAACTACAAAAACAAAGAACAGATTTAGCAAGACAAGCATTAGGAAAAAATATTCTATATCCAGAAAATGAACAGAACTTAAAGTTAATAGAGTTTTATCCAACCCAAAATTCATTGTCTAAAAATAATTATACATTAAATTTAACAGATAACATGAAAAAAGAATATGCTCAATATGTAAACTCTTATTATTCAAGATACCAAGGACAAGGAATATATAGTGAAGATAAACTAAAAGAAATCAATAAAAAAGCAAAGGATTATGCAAAAGAACAATTATTTGATAAATATAGTTCTAAGTTAATCAAAACGTCAAGTAAATAATGAAAAAGGTTATTGCACACAAATTGCAATGACCTTTTTGTCTTTTAGAACTATTTTATGGAAACTTTTTATAGAAAGGAGGAAAAATTTTGGGAGTCTTTTTATGGATTCAAACTCATATTGGTTTGTTAGCAAGTTTAATTACATCTACAACTGTAATAGTAGTATCTATATGGAAAATTGGAAAATTTATCGTAAATTCGCTCAATAACTCTTTAAATAAAGCTTTAGATGAAAAACTAAAAGGTCTATATGATAATGATCGTTCGCAATATAGATACCAAATAGTGGATTTTTCAGGAGACTTACATAATAAAATACCTAAAACACGATATGAGTTTCAAGCAATAAGAGAAATACATGACAAATATGAAAATTTAGTAAATTCTTTAGGAGTAAAAAATCATTATTTAGACGGTGAATGGGAATTTATTGAAGAACAATATGAACTATTAAAAGAAAAGGAAAGGAGATTGAATATTAATGAAAGAATCAGCTGAAAAAATCATAAACAATTTAGCAGACTTATTAAAAGTAAAAACAATATTAAGTTTATGCGTAATAATAACAACATGTATATTAACCTTTAAAGGAGTAATAAGTGTAGAAGCATTTATGGCTATAGCAAGTGCCATTATAACTTATTATTTTACCAAAAAAGAAGATAGTATTATAAAAAAGGAGGAATGAATTATGGCTACAAATATACCTTTAACTGGAGAATTTAGAGTTACTTGTGAATATAAAAGAAAGGGGAATTGGTCTTGTGGTTGGCATACAGGAATTGATTTAGTTGGAAATGAAACAATTTATGCTAGTTGTGATGGTAAAGTTACAAGGACAGGTTATGATAAATCTTATGGAAATTTTATTGTAGTACAAAATGATACTGATAAAAAATATCATTGGTATTGTCATTTAAGTAAAATAAATGTATCTGTAGGACAAAGAGTAAGTAGAACTTCTAAAATAGGTGTAATGGGTTCTACAGGTAATTCTACCGGTAAACATTTACACTTTGAAATAAGAAATGCAAGTAATAAATATGCAGATAATTCAAATCCAGCAGACTATATGGGAATACCTAATAAAGTAGGAACTTATAATAGTGCTAATTATCAAATTAAAAATTCAACAACTAATACTTCATCAACACCTGTATTAAAGACCTTAGCAAGAAATACAAATTTAAGAAGTGAACCTAACACATCATCAAATGCAGTATTATATTTAGCAAATACTACTTTATATGTATTACAAGCAGGAGTTACTCAAAATAATGGATATACTTGGGATAAAGTACGCATTAGAGTAAATGGTAAAGAAGGTTATATGATAAATAAAAATTATAAATAAAAAATTAATTAAAGGAGGAATTTTATTATGATGACAGGAGTTACAGATAAAAATGATTTAAAAAATGTAAAAGTTACAGATGATGGAGCTGTAAAAGTTTCTTTAGGAGCAAGTGCAACTGCAGAAAGTGGAGCATTAAAAGTAGTAATAGAAGAAAGCAAAGTTGTAGAAAAAACAGAAACTACTTTAAAAGTTGCAGTATTGGAAGTAGGTTTAGAAGCAACAAATATTGAAATAGGAAAAGAAGTTACAGAGATAGAAATTGCAAATTATAGTGATAGTGCAGATATAAATTTAACGATAGAAAATCTTGAAGCAACAGTAGGCAAAAACTTAGCTACCTCTATTCCAATAAATAAAACTGTTTCTAATATTTCTATAACTGCTACAAAAGATAATACTCAAGTACAGATAATTGTTAAAGGAGTTGAATAAATATGATTAAATTTATAAATAATGGAAAATCAAATAATGTTTTATCAGCAAAGTTAAATGTATTTTTGCAAGAAGAAGAACCTGAAATAAAAGAAGGAGTATGGTTACAAAGTGCAAATTTAACACATGATGATATAATAATTGGTAACGAAATGGTTATATATGAAGAAGTTGATGAATTTAATTCAGTAGCAGATATACCATATGATTTTTACGAAGGTTGTGCTGTAGCTATAGGGACTGATGTTTTTTTAATAGGAGGATATAAATCTTTAACAAACATGTATAAATATGATACATTAAATAATACTTATACCAAATTATCAGACATCCCTTTTTCATTTTATAACGGTAAAGCTGTAGCAATTGATACAGATATTTATATGTTTGGAAGTAGTTATTCAAATTGTGGAAATAAGGCTTATAAATATGATACCTTAACTGATACATATGAACAACTTGCTGACATACCTTATATTTTTAAAAATTGTGAAATAGCAGTTATAGAAAAAACAATTTATTTACTTAACAGCTATTATGCACAATTCGATTCAAATAAAGGATTAATATATACTTATGATATATCTACTAATAAATATAATTTGTTAGTAGAAAAACTTATAACAGAAAAAAGCACCTTTAATTACATCAGTTCTCCATCTGGTGCTGTAGCTATAGGGACTGATATTTATTTTGCAGAGTCTGGTGGATTATATAAATATGATACAATATCTGGTATAGGTACTTATATAAAAGTCGATAGTGGTACTATAGCATCTCATGAGTATGGTACGTTTATAGTTGTTGGAGACACTATATATGCAATTGGAGATTATCCTTCAAATGCTAATCTAATTCACAAATATAATATAAAAACTAATCAAGGAAATGAAGTATGTGATGTGGGTTATGAACTTCAATGGTCTGCTGTAGTTAGAGTAAATAATAAAATCTATATATTTGGATCAGGTGATGATAAAAGTGTTTATCGTAAAGCTACATTTTTGAATTTAACGTTAGACACTTATCCAAATAATTCTATTATTATTTCACAAG
>CANQGW010000019.1 GCA_947623555.1 uncultured Clostridia bacterium | reverse complement strand
TTGAAAAATTGACAAAAAAATTAAGCATTTTTAATGCTTACATAGATTTTTTTTATTTGCAACTGTCAAATTCCCGAGTATAAACCTTAAAGAAAATTTTTTATATTTAATTCATATTTTAGTTATTAACAAAAATTTTACTTAATTATTATTTACTCGACATTTTTCTTCAAAACATATTCCATTTTGTTTAAGAATATAGTATAATATATATGTTGTTAAAAGTATGATTTGCTTTTTTCAAAAGGAGGAAATTCTATGTGGTATGTTTGGTTAATTTTAGCAGGCGTTTTTATGGTTGCTGAAATAATAACAGTAGGATTTTTAGTTTTTTGGTTAGGGCTAGGTAGCTTATGTGCAATGGTCACAAGTTTTTTTACAGATAATATAATAATTCAAACTGCGGTTTTTGTTGTTACCTCTACATTATTTATTTTCTGCACTAGACCTCTTGCTAAAAGGCTTAATAATAAAGATAAAAATGTAGTTACAAATGCTTTTGCTATAGTTGGCAAAAAAGCTATTGTATTGAAAACCATTAATCCTACATTGGGTGTTGGTCAAATAAAAGTTGATGGTCAAGTTTGGTCTGCAAAGTGTGAGGATAAGCAAACAATTGAAGAAGGCACAGAAGTTTTAATTTTAAAAATTGATGGTGTAAAGGCTGTTGTTACTACAAATTTAAATGCCGATGTTACTCAAAAAGAGCCATCAAATGTTTAATTAGTTATTAGTATTTTTATATATATTTATTTTTAAGGAGGAACTTAAACTTATGTTATGGGTTTTATTAGTTTTATTAGTTATTATTTTAATTATTGCATTTAATACAATTAAAATAGTAAAACAGTCTGAAGTGTACATTATAGAAAGACTTGGTAAATTTCATAAAGTAGCAGATGCTGGTCTTACAATTATTATTCCTTTTGTAGACCATGTTCGTAGTGTTGTAAGTTTAAAGCAACAAACTATGGATATTCCACCACAGGGTGTAATTACTCAAGATAATGTTACTATTACTATTGATACTGTTGTGTTCTACAAAATTACAGATCCTGCTAAAGCAGTTTATGAAATTCAAAATTTAAAGAAGGGTATTGAGTATTTAGCTATTACTACAATTCGTGATATTGTTGGTAAAATGGATTTAGATGCTACATTTAGTTCAAGAGATGCCATCAATGATCGTTTAAGAGTAATTTTAGATGAAGCTACTGACCAATGGGGTTGTAAAGTAGATCGTGTTGAAATTAAAGATATTACTCCTCCTGCTGACATTCGTGATGCAATGGAAAAACAAATGAATGCAGAGAGAAATAAAAGAGCTTTAATTCTTCAAGCTGAAGGTGAAAGACAGTCTGCTATTACACTTGCTGAAGGTAAAAAAGAGGCTGCTATATTAGAGGCAGAAGCTGATAAAGAAGCTAAAATTAGAAGGGCAACTGGTGAGGCTGAAGCTATTAAGAAAGTGGCTGATGCTAAAGCTCAAGAGATTCAATTAGTATATGATGCTATGATGAAAGCTAACCCTGATGAAAAATTAGTACAATTAAAATCTTTAGAGGCTTTAAAAGAAGTTGCAAATGGAAGTGCTAATAAGGTATTTATTCCTTTTGAAGCAACAAAAGCATTAGGTAGCCTAGGAGCTGCTGCAGAAGTTTTAAAGGGAAAGAATAAAAAGGAAGAATAACTAAATAAAAGAATATAAATTAGTTTTATAGCTTAATAGTAATGACTTTGCTGTATGCAAATTATACTATAAACTAAAAACAATTTATATTCTTTTTTTGTGTCTTTAATTATCTTGTACTGTATTATCTTTAATATAATATTTGGTTCCAAGCATTTTATCTGGCAAATATTGTTGTTCAACCCAGTGACCTGGAAAATCGTGTGGATATTTATACCCTACACCATAACCTTCTTTTGCCATTCCGCTCTGCTGGTGCATTTCTAATATGCATTGGTATTGTACCTGTATCTTTATTGGCAACATCTGCTAATGCCTTTTCTATTCCTAAATAAGCACAATTAGATTTTTTAGATGTTGCTACATATACTGTTGCTTCTGCTAAAATAATTCTTGCTTCTGGCATGCCTATCATTGTAACTGCTTGCATTGCTGATGTTGCAACTACTAATGCATTTGGGTTTGCCATACCTACATCTTCTGCTGCTGCAATTACAATTCTTCTTGCCATGAATACAGGGTCTTCGCCTGCATTTAATGCCCTTGCTAAATAGAAAAGTGCTGCATCCACATCACTTCCGCGCATTGATTTAATAAACGCACTTATATTATCGTAGTGGCTGTCTCCATTTTTATCAAAAACTGCTTTTCTTGTTTGCACACATTCTTTTACTATTTCGTCTGTAATTGTTATAAAGCCATTTTCGTCAACATTGGTTGTAAGTACTGCAACCTCTAAACCATTTAATGCTGTTCTTACATCTCCATTTGAAGTTTGTGCAAGTTTTTTTAATGTGCTATCTTCTATTTTTATGTTATATGTTCCAAGCCCATCTTCTGCTGTTAATGATTTTTTTAACACTTTAAATATATCTTCATCTGTTAATGGGTTTAAGTGAAATACCATTGATCTAGATATTAAAGCCTTGTTTACCTCAAAATATGGGTTTTCTGTAGTTGCACCTATTAAAATAACTGTGCCATTTTCTACATACGGCAAAAGTGCATCTTGTTGTAATTTATTAAAGCGATGAATTTCATCTATAAATAAAATGCATCTGCCAGATGGATTAAGAAGTAGATTTTGGGCTGTTTCTATTGCATTTTTAATATCTGCCACACCTGATGTTACTGCATTTATTTTTATAAATTTATATTTTGTTGTATTACTAATTACTCTTGCAAGCGACGTTTTGCCACAACCTGGTGGTCCCCATAAAATAATACTAGAAAGTCTATCTGCTTTTATAGTTCTGTATAAAATTTTATCTTTACCTAAAATATGTTCTTGACCTACATAGTCCTCTAATGTTTTAGGGCTCATTCTATATGCTAGCGGTTTATTTAAATCCATATACTACCCTCTTTTCAGTTTAATTATTTTGCTAAATTTCCTAGCGCTTTTCTTATAATTTCTTCTACTGTTAATGATGTATCTATATTTGAAAGAGCTTCTGCTATTTCTTTTCTGCTGTAACCTAACACTTGAAGAGCACTAACTGCTTCTACTACCTTTTCATCGTTTGAAATAGCATCTTGTAATGTAGTACCTTCTTGTGATTCTTCTAATGATATTTCTTGTTCCTTTTTTAGCTTATCTTTTAATTCTAAAATAACTCTTTGTGCAGTTTTAGCACCTATTCCTGGTAATTTTTTTAAGATATTTACATCATTTGAAATAACTGCCAAAGCAAAACCTGATGGCGTAACATTTGAAAGTATTGTAAGTGCTACTTTAGCGCCTATTCCACTAACACCTAGTAGTAGTTCAAACATGCGTAATTCATCATTGGTAATAAAACCATAAAGGCTAATGTCGTCTTCCCTTACTCTCATATATGTATATACTTTAACTGTTTGACCCGTTTCATCTAGTTTTGCTATATCACTTTCTGGCATAAAAACTTTATAGCCAATGCCAGAAGATTCTATAATAATATACCCTTTAGTTTTTATTTCTAATGTTCCTTTAATAAATGCTATCATTTTATTTCTCCTTTGTTTACTATTTTCTATAATATTTTATCACAAAAGGGAAAAAACGCAAGTATTTTTTGCAAATTTTTGTTTGTTTTATGGCTCATTTTGTGTTAATTTTTAAAAAAGTATTGTTTTTTTTCACAAACTATGGTAAACTTATTATTAGTCGATTTTAGATTTGCATATAGGAGGTGCATCACAATGGCAAAATGTGATATTTGTGGAAAAACATTAGCTCACGGAAATAAAATTAGTATTGCTCGTTCTCATGTTAGTAGAAGATCTACAAGAACTTTTAAACCAAATTTAAGAAGAGTAAAAGCAGTTGTAAATGGTGAAACAAAAACAATTCATGCATGTGCAAAATGCTTACGTTCTAATAAAGTATCTAGAGCATAGGTTTTTAAATATTAAAATAATTAAAGGCTATTTACAAAATAGCCTTTTTTAAGTTATATTTAATACATTAATTATGTATTATATTATTTTTCTTTAATGCCAAATATTAATTTAACAATACCTCTTAAACATTTTGGAACTTTCTTTACAACTATTGTCATTTTCCTCACTCTCCTTTGTCTATTTTTTCTTATTTGCATGATAGCCAAATAAGACCGACTATAACAATTGTTACTCCTATAGCAAATAACCAACCTGATAGAGGAAGTAATAACACAAGTAAAATACCAAGTCCTAACCCTATTAGGCATACACCTATTGTCTTTTTTAATGCTCTTAACATATTTTATAGCCCCCCTATCCTTTTTTATATAATATTCATTTTTTATAATTTGGTTACCATTTTATGTTCTTTTAAATTATAAAGGAGCTCATTTTTCTTGAAAATTATATTTTTTTGTGCTATTAATATAAATAGAGGTTGATAATAATGAATAAAGATATTACAATAGCAACAATTGAAAAGCTTATAAAATTTTACCCAGATGCCAAATGTAGTTTGGATTTTACTACACCTTTTGAAATGATGATAGCAGTAATGCTTTCTGCACAATGCACAGATGAAAGAGTTAATTTAACTACTCCTGCACTTTTTGCTAAATACAATACACCTGAAAAAATGGCAAATGCTCCTTTAGAAGAATTAGAAAAGCTTGTTCATCCATGTGGTTTTTATAAAAATAAAGCAAAAAATATGAAACTTGCTGCTCAAAAAATTTTAAATGACTTTGGCGGTAATGTTCCTAAAACTATGGAAGAATTAATTGCCATTCCCGGAGTTGGTAGAAAAAGTGCAAATGTAATTATGCTAGAAGCTTTTAATAATCCGCAAGGAATTGCAGTTGATACGCATGTTAAACGAATTTCTAATCGTATTGGTTTTTCAAAACAAAGTGAGCCAGAAAAAATTGAGCAAGATTTATTAAAAAAGCTTCCTAGAAATTATTATAAAGATGTAAATCATGTTTTAATTTGGCATGGCAGAAGTATTTGTACTGCTAAAAACCCTAAATGTAATAAATGCCCTATTTATGAAGTTTGTGAAAAATGTAATGTTTCTAAAATTAGCTAATATTTTATAAGCTGTTTTTTAACAGCTTATATTTTTTAGAATATTTTTTGTTTTTTATTACATACTATATAATTGAGGTGATTTATTTGACAAATATTAATTGTTCTGAAAATTGTATTTATCAAAAAGATGGCAAATGTTCCTATGAAAATATAGGGCAGCATAAAATAAATGCCAATAATTCTTGTGTTTATTTTGCAGCTGCAAATCACCTAGATAAAAATAAATAAATAGTTGATTTTAGTAGTGTTTTTATTGACTTTATCCTTTATTTGATATATATTTTTATTATCATTAAAGGAGGTTTTTTTATGTTAAAAATGAAGAAAATTTTATTTTTATGCCTTTTTATATTATTAATTTGTTCATCAATTTGTATGGCAAGTAGTGAGACTGCAGCTCCTATAAATGAAAGTTCTGAAGAGGGCTCATCACATTTTTCTGTTTTAAATACAGATTTATACATAGCTGATAATAACGTAGTAGTTGATAATATAGTAAATGGAAATGCTTTTGTTTATGGAAGTAATGTCACTATTAAAAATGATATTATGGGAGATTTATTTGTTTTAGGAAATAGTGTAAGCATAGACGAACAAGCCTCTGTTGTTGGAAATGTTTTTGTTTATGCAACTGACCTAACTATAAATGGTGAGGTTATTGACCTTTATGGATTTTCACAAACTTTTACACTAGGTGACAGTGGTAAAATTGACAGAGATTTAAGGCTTTATTCAAATAGTTGCACTATAAATGGCTTAATAGGAAAAGATGCATATATTGCAGCAAATACTATTTCTTTAAAAAATAGTACTTCTAATTTAATTGCAGGTAATTTGCATTATACTTCTAGCGAAGAAATAAATATTGAAGATGGTGTTGTTAAAGGTGAGGTAAAATATACACCAGTATCTACTGAAGAAGTTTCTGTACAAAAAGTTATTACTAATTATATGATAATTTTAATAAATGTTTTAGTTTATTCAATTGCAACTATATTAGTTATTATATTTTTAGGTCCTAAATTTACAGAAAAATTAAGCTATTGTTTATCAAAAAGAGCCTTTGCTTCTACTGGAATTGGAATTATTGGTGTAGTTTTTGTTCCGGTATTAGCCCTTATGCTATTTGTAACTAGGTTTGCAACTTATTTAGGCATTGCAATGTTTGTTTTATACTTATTAATGTTATCAATTACTATTTCTATTCTTGGTATAGCTGTTGGTAATTATTTAGCTAATAAATTAAAAAATAAAACAAAGGCAAAAACCTTTGGTTTATCCATTGCAAGTGTTGCAGTTATATGGTTATTACAACTAATTCCAACTATTGGATCTTGGATTTCTATTTTTACTGTTGTTTTCGGTTTTGGTCTTTTACTTTTTGCTAATTTTATTAGAAAAGATGTAACAGATATTAATACACAGCAAACCTCAAAATAATAAGTACAAGTTTTAAGCCCATTATTTTAAATAATGGGCTTTTTGTTTATTTTACATTTGTTTTAGTTTTGTTACAGTTTCTTTAAAATCTTTTGAGCTTACAATGCTTGTGCCACATACTACAATATTAGCTCCTGCCTGTTTTAATAAGCTTATATTTTCTATATTAATTCCACCATCTACTTCAATATCTACTTCTAAATTATTTTCTTTTATGTATTTATATAACTGTTTTACCTTTTCAATTGTAGTAGGTATTAACTCTTGCCCACCTTTACCTGGCTCTACTGTCATTACTAATGCAGTATGTATGTATGGTAAGTATTTTATAATACTTTCTATTTTAGTATTTGGTTTAATAGATATACCTACTTTTATATTGTTTTGTTTAAGGTAATTTATTAAGTCTAATACTTCCTTTTCGTTTTTGGTAGCTTCTATATGGAATGTAATCATGTTAGGTTCAAATACGGAAAAGCTGTTTATATAACTTTTTATATCATTTACCATTAAATGAACATCTAATGGTAAGTTTGAAATGCTATTAATATATTCACAATATTCTAACATTTTACTTGTAGTATTATCACTTACAAATTCTCCATCCATTACATCTATATGAAAATAGTCTATGCCAGATGTTTCTAAATTGTATAATGTTTGTATAGCATTTTCATTTTTTATACTTAAAATAGATGCTGATATTTCTACCATTTGTTTTTCTCCTTTTCTTTTAATTCTTCGTAAATTTTTTTGTAATTTTCATATCTTTGAATAGATATTTTTCCATCTTGCACAGCCTTTTTTACTCCGCAATTATCTTCTTTAATATGGCTACAGCCATAAAATTGGCACTCATTTATATATGGATTAAATTCTATAAAATACTTATCCAAATCATCACTTGCAATTTCTGTTATTTCAAAAGTTGAAAAGCCCGGTGTATCTGCTAAATATGAATTTTTTTCATACGAATATAATGTCACAGAAGTAGTGGTATTTTTTCCTTTTTTGTTTTTGCTACTAATGTCTCCCTCTTTTGTTAATATGCTTTTAAAAACATTGTTAGTTAATGTAGATTTTCCAACTCCCGAATTTCCTGCAAAAGCAGTGATATTATTTTTTAAAAAAGGGATTATTTTTTCTGCATCTTTTGCATTTTTAGCAACTATTTCAACAACGTTATATCCTATCGATTTATAAATATTGCTTATTAAATTTATTTGATTTTGATCTACTAAATCTATTTTGTTAAAGCAAATAATGCTATTAATTCCAAGCCATTTTGCAAAAGCGAGCTCTTTGTCTAATAGTAGTAAATCTGGTGATGGCATTTTCATTGAAACAATAAAAATTAGCTGTGTTAAATTTGCTATTTTAGGTCTTTTAAGTTCATTTTGCCTTGGTAATATTTGCTCAATTATTCCTTCATTTTTTTCTTCATCTGATATAGTAAGTTCTACATTATCCCCCGGTAGTGGGCTTATTGCATCTTTTTTAAATTTTCCTCTAGCAGTGCAATTATAAATTTTACTATTTGCTCTTACCTGATATAAATTAGAATTTATTGAAGTAATTATTCCTTTTGTCATATAATCTCCTTTAAAATATGAAACAAAAAGAGTCATCTAGCACCACTTAAGTCCTAGATAACTTTTTTGTTAATCTATTGTTAATACTGGATTTTCTGCACTTAAATCGAACTGTCTCATGTCTTCTCTTACATCATCTACTAATACTTTAATGGTAACTGTTCCTTTTCCTGATACCTCTGCAGTTATTTCTGTTTCGTCCTTGCGGTGTTTTGCAGAATAAACAGTTTCATCATTTACTGTAATTTTTACTTGTACAGTAGGATTAATTTCATTTCCCTCTTCATCTTTGTCAATTATAGCTTTGGTTCCTAGTAAAGATTTTAAATTTAATTTAACAGTTCCTGTTTTAATAGCTTCTATTTTATTTACTGTAATTGTAATTTTAGTTTTTTCATCTACTGTAGTTCCTGCATCAATGCTTTGTTTTAAAACTTTTCCATCTACTTTTGTTGTATCTTCTTCATAAACAACTGTTACTTCTAGTCCTGATAATTTCTTTTTAGCGTCTGCTTCTGTATCACCTATTACATATGGTACAGAAATTTGTTTTATACCAGTTCCTTTACTTACATATACTTGTACCTTTGTTCCTGCTTTTAGTTCTGTTCCTTCTTCTGGGCTTTGTTTTGTTACATAACCTTCTTGTACTGTTTTGCTAGTTTCTTCTACTTTTTCTACTTCTAGTTTTAATTCTTCTCTTAATATTTTTTCTGCCTCTTCATAAGTCATACCAACAACTTTTTGCATTTGTACCATTTCTACGCCTTTACTTACTTTTACTTTTACGGTACTATTTTCTTTTACTTGGTACCCCTCAATAAATGGAGGCTCTTGTGAAAATATTTTATTTGCTTCAACTTCATCATTATATTCTTCAGTTACTTCTAAAACTATTTTACTGTTACCTAGTTCTTCTTTTGCCTCTTGCACAGTTTTTCCTAATAAGTTTGGTAAAGTAACATCTTTTGGCTGACCTGCATCTAATATTAATTGTGTTCCAAAAAATCCAATAATAGGAATTAGTATAATAATGCAAACTACAATAGCTATTATCCATGCTTTTTTAGCTTTTGGATGTTTTGCAAAATATCCTTTCTGCTCTTTGGTTTCTTCTACTTTTTCTTTCATGTTTTCTAGCTCTCTTTCTTCTCCTATTGTTGGAATTCTTTGTGTATACTGCATGCCTTCTGCATTACTTTTAACAAAATTGCCTTCTGGGTTTTTTAGAGCTAGACTTAAATCTCTTAAAAGTTCTGTTGCGTTTTGGTACCTTAAACTTATGTCCTTTTCCATTGCTTTCATAATAATTTTATTTACTGCATATGGAATAGATGGATTTAGCTTAATTGGCTCAACTGGTTTTTCTTGCATGTGTTTTAATGCAATTGATACTGGTGTGTCTGCATCAAAAGGTACTCTGCCAGTTAACATTTCATACATAACAACTCCTAGAGAATATATGTCTGATTTTGCATCTGTATATCCTCCGCGTGCATGCTCTGGTGAAAAGTAATGTACTGAACCAATTGTAGTGCCAAATGCTGTTATTGTAGAGTTTGAAACTGCTTTTGCAATTCCAAAGTCTGTTACTTTTGCAATTCCGTCTTCTGTAATTATAATATTATGTGGCTTTATATCCCTATGAATAATATTGTTTTTGTGTGCTGTTTCTAGTGCTGAAGCTACTTGTATTGCAATGTTTACAGACCATTTCCAAGGAAGTACTCCATCTTCACTTATAATTTCTTTTAAAGTTTTACCCTGCACTAACTCCATAACTATATAATATATGTTTTCTTCTTGACCGACATCAAATATAGAAACAATATTAGGGTGTGTAAGGCTTGCTGCTGACTGTGCTTCTGTATTAAATCTTTTAATAAATTCATCATCTGTTATAAATTCATCTCTTAATACTTTTACTGCAACATAACGTTTTAAGACATTGTCCCTTGCCCTATAAACGGTTGCCATTCCACCTTCTCCAACTCTTTCTAGTATTTCATACCTATTTCCAATTACTTTTCCTACTATATTCATACGTTTTTCTCTCCCCTATAATATTGTTATGACTGTTACATTGTCATAACCACCAGCGTTATTTGCAAGTTCTACTAACCTTTCTGGTGCTTTTTCTGGATTTTCATTTACAATTTGATAAATGGTTTTATCATCTACCATGTTAGTTAATCCATCTGAACACATTAATAACACATCTTGCTTTTCTATATTTCTAGCCCTTATATCGGGCTCTACATAAGGAGTACAACCAAGTGCTTTTGTTAGCATATTTTTTTTAGGATGATGATTTGCTTCTTCCCTTGTGATTTTTCCATCTTCTACTAATTGTTGTACGTAACTATGATCTTTAGTTAATTTGCGAATAATTTCTTTTCTAATAAGATACACTCTGCTGTCACCTACGTGTCCAATATAAACTTTATTATTATATATGAAACAAACTTCTAAAGTAGTACCCATTCCTTGTAAATCTTCTGAAGTTTTTGATTTTTCATAAACTATTGTATTGGCATATACTATAGCATCTTTTATTAATTTTAAAAATTCTTCTTTTTCATGCTCAATTTTATTAAAATTATCTTCAAAATAGCTTATTACGGATTCTGTTGCTAGCCTACTTGCTATTTCTCCGCCATTGTATCCTCCCATTCCATCTGCCAAAATATATAATTGTATATTGCTATTTTGAGTAGAAATATAATAAAAATCTTGATTCATTTCTCTTGCTTTGCCAATATCAGTTTTAGCAAAACTTTTCATTCTCAAGTCCTCCTATTTTTACTGTTCACTTGCTTTTAAGTTTTTTCTTCTTAATTGTCCACATGCTGCATCTATGTCACTCCCAAGTTCCCTTCTAATTGTAGCTACTATACCATGTTCATTTAAATAATCTCTAAATTTTATAATGTTTTCATTTGTACTTTTTACAAATTTTCCATTTTCTATTTTGTTAATTGGAATTAAATTTACATGGCATAACATGCCTTTTAGTAAGTTTACTAGTGCTTTTGCATCTTCTAAATTGTCATTATTTTCTTTTGCTAATGCATATTCAAACGAAATTCTTTTATTGGTTTTTTCAATATAATATTTACATGCCTTCATTAATTCTTCTATTGGATATGCATTATTTATAGGCATCATTTCACTTCTTTTTTTATTGTTTGTTGCATGAAGTGATATTGATAATGTACATTGTAAGTCTTCATTTGCAAAATCGTAAATTTTTGGTACTATTCCTGAAGTAGAAACGCTTATGTGCCTTGCTCCTATTTCTAACCCTTTAGGGTTATTTATAATTTTTATTGCTTTCATTACATTTTCGTAATTATCAAATGGTTCTCCAATTCCCATGAAAACTATATTAGAAATATTTTCTCCTATGTCTTGTTCTACTGCTAAAACTTGCTCTACAATTTCTCCTGCGCTTAAATTTCTACCAAACTGAATACCTGTTGATGCACAAAATTTGCATCCCATTTTACAACCTACTTGTGATGATACACAAATTGTTTTTCCATGATGGTACTGCATTAAAACAGTTTCTATTGCATTTCCATCTAATACATCAAATAAATATTTAATAGTTCCATCTGATGACTCTTGTTTTTTTAAAATTTTAAAATTACACATTGTATAATTTTGCTTAAGTTTTTCTCGCAGTTCTAGCGAAAGATTAGTCATTTCATCTATGCTTTTTACTTTTTCTTTATAAAGCCAGTTAAAAATTTGCTCTGCTCTATATGGCTTTTCTTGTATTGTTATAAGTTCTTGTTTTAAGTCTTCTAAATTATAATCTTTAATATTTTTCATTTTAATTTTATGTTTTTATCTATTCCTTCCGTAAGGATTTGTTTATTTTTGTAATATTTCTCATTTTTCATTATATTTATATCATAGTTGATATTTTTTTTCAATAGTTTGTAAAATTACAAAAAATTTTCCATAACATTTTTTAATTTTTAAAAAATTTTAACCTTTACAAATTTTTTACTTTTCAAAATTTGTAAATGTTTTAAATTTTTTAAGTTTAATATTATATGACTCTAACACTTCTTCTTCAAATGCTAATTTGGGCTCTTTAACTCCCATTAAACTTAACAATTTCTTTGTAAATAAAGGATTTAAAATTAATATTGGCCCTATTATATATGTTGCTAGAAAATTATTTTTTCTTATTCCTTCTAACTTACTTTTTTCATTAATTCCAATTCCTAAATCTACTGTAGCAAAATACCCATTTGAATTATCACCATATAGCATAGTAAACTGGCTTTTATAGCCTAATATTGCAATATCTTCATATTTTCCTAAAAAGTAGCTATTATGTCTATGTAACATATCTCTTTTAGCGTATACATCAAAAATTCCAAGTGCTTCTATTTTTCTTTCTTCATCTTCTATATATTTTCCAAGCACTTCAACGCTATTACCTGTAAAAAGAAATAACTGATTTTTCTCAATTGCTTCTTCTATTTTTTCTTTATAGGGTTTTAATTTTTGTATTACAATTTCTTGAGAATGTTCTGATAATGTTCCCATATATACAAGTGATATTTCTTCTTCTCCTATAAAAGCTGGCACATCATTTATTGATGTTTCTATAAATTCCGCTTCTGGCAAGCATTTTTTTAAGTATCTTACATTTCCCATATCACTGTTTATATCACAAAATTCTGGGTACAAAATTTCTATTTTCATAGTTTCTCCTATCTATGTTTATTATTTATTTTCATATTCATCTATTATTTCTTTAACTTTTTGCTTTATTTGTTTTGCTTGTTCAATAGCATATAAATCATGTAAAATAAATATTTTATCTATTCCATCTAATTTTAGTTCGCTTGTAGCTTCTATTATGTCTTTTTTATGCACCATTTTTTCTCTTGGAATATCTGCCATTAAACATCTTATGTATGAGTCCATATATCTAGGTCCTGGTAATATAATTTGTTTTATTGATTCATCATTTAATAATTCATAATCCGTATCATAATGCCATGATGTATTTTCCATTCCTTTTGCTTCCTCATGTATATCATCTAAAACTACAATTACTGCTTTATTTCCCTTTTCGTTTCTTGTATAATTAAATGCCATAGAACATGCTATTGGATTCATTCCCTTTGATAACTGTGTAACTATTTTATAATTTTTATAACTTTCTTCAGTATACCTTGTTTCTACTATTTTTAATTTTCCAAAAGAATCATTTATTTGTTTTTGTGTTAATTTTAATTGCTTTAACACTACAATTGCTGCTAACATATTATAAATGTTTATAATATTATCATTTATAATGTCATAAACTTCTTCGCCATCTTTAAATTTTAATGTCATTTGCATATTTTTTAAGTCTAAATTAGTTATATGATAATCTGGTTTAGGGCATTTATAATCGCAATTTGGGCAATATGCTTTTCCTATATGATGATACCTAACATATTCGTACTTTATTGGAGTTAAACATTTTGGGCACAATTTGCCATCTCTTATAATATTTCTGCACTCTTCAGTATCTGTTTCAAGCCTATCTATTGAAAAATATATTTTTTTATTACCTTCTGCTATATGACTGCATATTATATCGTCTGCATTTTCGATCATAATAGTTTCTTTTGGAATATATTTGTTTAAAATGTTTGATATAAACTCTGTATGTGCATTTCTCATAAGAGAATCTCTAAATAAATTTGTGCACACTAAATAAGTTGGTGTTACATAGGGAAAAATTTTATTTGAGCTTCTTTCATCTAGTTCTAATACTGCTAAATCTTTTTTAGCCTTTCCTGTAATTGTAGATCCACTAATTAGAGTTGTTGCTATTCCGCCATCTATGTTTGAGCCATATTTATTATTTATAAAGTCAAATCCATTTTGTGATAATATGTCATTTATCATATTACAAGTTGTTGTTTTTCCATTTGTTCCTGTTACACCTATTATCGTTTTTGGTTTATCAAGTCTTCCCATAAAATCTGGGCATATTGATAATGCAACTTTTCCAGGAAAATATGTTGCATTTCTTTTAAGTATTTTTAATGCAAATGAAGAAAGTTTTGCAAGCCAAAGTGCCAAATAAAATCTAAATGTTTTTTTATAATTCATAAAAGCCTCCATTTCTATTGCTTTTGTTATATAATTTATATAAAAACATACATTTTCCGATATATTTATTCGTATTTTTCTTTCCTAATTTTACCCTTTATTTGTAGTTTTATCAAGTATATTTACATATTTTTATACTTTTATAAATAATTTGATTTAACATTAGCACTTAACAATAAAAACTAAATATATAAATTATAAATATATATTTAGTTTTTAGCGCTTGATTTTGCTTAAATCTTTTTATATTTACTTTTTTCTATTTTAATTTTGCTTTTATAACTTCTTCTATACTTAAAAACCTTTTTTCAAAAACTTGGTTCGTCATATCACAAATTTCATTAAACTCTTTTAATTTTGCAAAGTTTTGCATATTAACTTTGTGATATCTATCTATGTTTTTTCCTATATTTATTTGTTCTTGTTTTATTTCATTTAATAATTCATTTACTTCTATTAAAAAGTTTTCAAATTCTTCTTGCTTTAACATAGTATCCCCCCTTTTTTTTATTATAAATAATTTTAATATTGGAAATCTACCGAAAAAAACTTTTAAGATTTACTATAAATTTAAACTGAACTAATCTGTATATTATTATAAAACTTTTGTTTTGTATATGTCAATACTTTTTAAAAAATTTATTAATTTTTTAGTAATTTTACAATTTATAGTTTTTTAATGTGATCATAAAAAATGCTATGTTTTTTTGCCATATATGCTATGGCGCAAAAACATAGTATTTAATACATATTTATATAATTTTTCCACCACCTAATACTACATCATCAATGTAAAAAACTACTGATTGTCCGTGGTGTAATTGCCCTTTGTGGTTCTTTAAAGGTTACTTTTGCAATTAATTCACTCATGTTATTAATGATATTATTTTGACTAGTTTCTTTGCTACTGCTTTTATCTAATTTTTCAATATGTAGCGTAGCATCTGCCTCTTTTGCCCTGTACCTCACTTTTGCTTTTATTTCAATAGGCTTTGATAAATCTATATTTAATAAAAAGTTTAGTTCATTTGCATAAAGCTCATTTGTATATAGGTCTTGCTCTGTACCAACTATTACTTCATTTTTTTTAGTATCTATTTTTATTACATAAAGTGGCTCTTTATATGCTATTCCTAAACCCTTTCTTTGTCCTACTGTATAATATATAATACCTTCATGCTTACCTAAAAAAGTTCCATCTTTTAAAACAATATTTCCTTCTTTTGGTTTTAATTTTGCTTTATTTGTTAAAAAATTTCCATAATCATTATCTGGTATAAAGCATACCTCTTGGCTGTCTTTTTTATGTGCTACTTTTAATTCATATTCCTCTGCTAATTTTCTTACTTCTTCTTTTGTTTTAAAGTTTTCTAAAGGAAATAGCATTTTAGGTAATACTTCTTTTGGTATGCTATATAAAAAGTAAGTTTGATCTTTTGTTTGTGACTCTGATTTTTTTAAAACATATTGCTTATATTTTTCTGAATATTCTACTTTTGCATAATGCCCTGTAGAAATATAATCACATTCAAGCTCCAATGCCTTTTTATAAAAAATACCAAATTTTAAGTATTTGTTACATTCTATACAAGGGTTTGGTGTTTTTGCACATTTATAGCAGTTAACAAAGTCATCTATAACATATTTTTGAAATTCTTCTTCACAGTTTAAAGTGTAATGTGGTATTCCTAATTTGTCACATACTCTTTTTGCATCATAAGTAGCACTAAAAGAGCAGCACCCACCTTCTACTTCTGGGCATTCTTTATCTTCCCATAGCTTCATGGTTGCTCCTATTACATCATATCCTTCGTTTTTTAATATTACTGCTGCTGTAGAACTATCTACACCACCACTCATACCTAATAATACTTTTGGTTTTTTATTTTTTTCCATATTATTTTTCCTATTTATTTTCAGATTCTTCTACTATTTTAATGTGAACATCTTTTAGTTGCTCGCTACTTACTGTGCTTGGCGCTCTCATAAGCAAATCTCTTGCCTTTTTATTTTTAGGAAATGCTATTACTTCACGAATGTTTTTGCTATCTGCAACAAGCATAACCATTCTATCTAGCCCCGGTGCTGCCCCTGCATGTGGTGGAGTTCCATATTGGAAGGCATTATATAATGCACCAAATCTTGTTTCTACTTCTTTTTCAGTATATCCTGCTATTCCAAATGCTTTTACCATTAGCTCTGGATCATGGTTTCTAACTGCTCCTGATGCCACCTCATAGCCATTGCATACTACATCATATTGATATGCTAAAATATCTAATGGATTTTTTGTAAGCAATGCTTCCATTCCACCTTGTGGCATTGAAAATGGGTTATGGTTAAAGTCTATTTTTCCTTCGTCTGATAACTCATACATTGGAAAGTCTACAATATAGCATAAACGGTATACATTTTTTTCTAATAAGTCTAATCTATCTCCTAGCTCTGTTCTAATAGCTCCTGCTATTTTTTGAACTGTTTTTAATTCATCTGCCATAAAGAAAACTGCTGTATTTTCTTTCATGCCTATTTGCTCTTTTAAAGCATTTTGTACATCTTCAGTAATAAATTTTGAAATTCCACCTGAAAGTACATTTTGGCTATCTACTTTTACCCAAGCAAGGCCTTTTGCACCTGCTTCTTGCATAGCAAATTCTGTCATAGAATCAAAGAATTTTCTACCTTGTTCGGCGCCATTTTCTAATACTATTGCTTTTACAGTTTTTCCTTTAAATGCGTTAAATTCTACATTTTTAAATATTTCAGTAACATCTTGTATAATTAATGGGTTTCTCAAGTCTGGCTTATCACTTCCGTATTTTTCCATTGCCTCTAAATATGGTATTTTAATAAATGGTGCTTCATCTACCTTCCAGTTTGTATGTGTTTTAAATACAGTAGTAAATATTTCAGCTAATACTTTTAAAACATCTTCTTGCTCTGCAAAGCTCATTTCAAAGTCTAGTTGATAAAACTCGCCCGGTGCTCTATCTGCTCTAGGGTCTTCATCACGAAAACATGGAGCTATTTGATAATATTTATCAAACCCAGATACCATTAAAAGCTGTTTAAATTGTTGTGGTGCCTGTGGAAGTGCATAAAATTCGCCTGGGTGTAATCTACTTGGTACTAAAAAGTCCCTTGCCCCTTCTGGTGAAGAGTTTGCCAAAATTGGAGTTTGAATTTCTGTAAATCCAAGCTCGTCCATTTTATTTCTAATTGTTTTCATTATTTTACTGCGAAGTAAAATTGTGTTATGTAATTTTTCGTTTCTTAAATCCAAAAATCTGTATTCTAACCTTAAGTCTTCTTTAACTTCTCCTGCTTTTTCAGAGTTTATTTCAAATGGCAATACATTTTTGCATTTTCCTAGTATTTGAATTTGTTTTGCATCTATTTCAATTTCCCCAGTTGGTATTTTTGTATTTTTGTTAGAACGCTCTATCACTGTTCCTTTTACACTTATAACACATTCTGTTACTATTTTTTCTAGTACGGTTTTATCTATAGAATTGTTGTCTGCTGAAATAACAACTTGTGTAATTCCAAATTGGTCACGAAGGTCTATAAATACCATTGAGCCTAAATTTCTTATTTTTTGTACCCAACCTGCAAGTGTAACTTCTTCTCCAACATTTTTTATATTTAGTTCTCCACAATTATGATCTCTATACATAAGATTTCTCCCTTTTTGTAATTAATTTACCTTTATATTTTATTCTATTTTTGCCTGAAAGTAAATGGTTATTTGTAAAATTAGAGCAAAAATATTGAATTTCACTGTATTATCTTATATAATTAGGGTATTCTATTAACAAACATATTAACTGGAAAGGAATAAAATAGATGGAAACAAAAAACATATTAGTAAAAGATTTATTTAAAAACCTATCTTCTTATGTTGGTACATGTGTAAAAGTGTCAGGATGGGTTAGAACCATTCGTGATTCTAAAAATTTTGGATTTATTGAAGTTAATGACGGCAGCTTTTTTAAAAATGTGCAAGTTGTGTTTGATACAGAGCTTTCAAACTTTGAAGATGTTAGAAAACTTTCTATTAGTTCTTCTATAATTGTTACAGGTGAAGTTGTACAAACTGAAAATGCAAAGCAACCTTTTGAAATAAAAGCAAAAGAAGTTGAAATATTTAATCAAGCTGATTTAGAATATCCTCTTCAAAAGAAAAGACATTCTTTTGAATATTTAAGAACTATTGGACATTTACGTCCAAGAACAAATACTTTTAATGCAGTATTTCGTGTTCGTAGCATTTTATCTTATGCAATTCATAAATTCTTCCAAGAAAAAGGATTTGTTTATGTTCATACACCTATTATTACAGGTAGTGACTGTGAGGGTGCAGGAGAAATGTTTAGAGTAACTACTATGGATATGCAAAACCCTGCTAAAACTGAAGATGGAAATGTTGATTATACACAAGACTTTTTTGGAAAAGAGTCGCATTTAACTGTTAGTGGTCAATTAGATGTTGAAACTTATGCTCATGCTTTTCGTAATGTGTACACATTTGGTCCTACCTTTAGAGCAGAAAACTCTAATACTGTAAAACATGCTGCAGAGTTTTGGATGATAGAGCCAGAAATTTGTTTTGCAGATTTACAAGATGATATGGATTTAGCTGAAGAAATGATTAAATATATTATTTCTTATGTGCTTGAAAATGCACCAGAAGAAATGGAATTTTTTAATCAATTTGTAGATAATACTTTATTAGAAAGGTTACACAATGTAGTAAATTCTGATTTTGGTAGAATTACTTACACAGATGCAATTAAAGAACTTGAAAAAGTAAATGACCAATTTGAATACCCTGTTTATTGGGGAGTTGATATTCAAACAGAACATGAAAGATATTTAAGTGAGAAAATATTTGGAAAACCAGTATTTGTAACTGATTATCCAAAAGAAATTAAAGCTTTTTATATGAAGCAAAATCCAGATGGTAAAACTGTTGCTGCAGCTGATTTATTAGCTCCTGGTATTGGAGAAATTATTGGTGGTAGCCAAAGAGAAGATGATTTTAACAAATTAAAGGCTCGTATTAATGAGCTTGGTTTAAAAGAAGAAGATTATTGGTGGTATTTAGATTTACGAAAATATGGTAGCTGTGTTCATAGCGGATTTGGTTTAGGTTTTGAAAGAATGATGATGTACTTAACTGGTATGCAAAATATTCGTGATGTAATTCCATTCCCAAGAACACCAAAAAATTGTGACTTTTAATGAAAAGGGCGGTTTAAATATAAACCGCCTTTTTTTATTTTAATTTTTCCCTTACATACTCATATATTAATATTCCTGCTGCTACTGATGCATTTAAACTTTCGGTTTTACCAAGCATTGGTATTTTTACTTTTTTGTCCGCTATATTTAGTATTTCTTTTGAAACCCCATTTGCTTCATTACCAATTACTACTACCTTTTTATAATATTTTATATCATAAACAGAGCTATTAGTGTTTAAGGATGTCGCAACAATTTCAAACTTGTGCCTTTTTACTGCTTTTAGGGTTTCTAGCATATTGTTAGTTCTTATAATATTCATTCTAAAAATTGCTCCCATAGTTGACCTTACTACCTTTGGGTTATATGGGTCTGCAGTATTTTCTGAAAGAATAATTTGTTTTAAATTTGCACTATCTGCTGTTCTTAAAATTGTACCTAAATTTCCTGGGTCTTGAATACCATCTAGTGCTAATATAATATCTTCTTCATAATTTATGTTTTCGCTATTGTCCCCTTTTTCTACAACTGCCAAAATTCCTTGTGGACTTTGCACTTCTGAAAGAAGGTTAAATATTTTTTTAGTTACATATATACATTCATATTTAGCTATTTCATATAATAAACCCTGTTCTATGTGACTACTTTGGTTTTTAGCATTTTGTAAGTTTTCTTCCTCACAGTCCTCACAAATAACTATCATTTTAATATTTACTTTTTCTTCTATTGCTTCTTTCACTAACTTTATGCCTTCTATTATATAAGTATTTGTTTCATCACGATATTTCTTTTCTTTTAATTTTCTTATTGCTTTTATTTGTTCATTATCTTTACTTGAAATAACTTGCATTTTTTGGTTTCCTTTCTAAAATATTATGCTATTAAGTTTAAAAATTCTTTAACCGCTTCTAACAATTTTTTCTCTGTTTTGTTCCCTGTTTTAAATGTAACATAAGGCTCTATTCCAGAAGAAAATTTAATTTTCATACCATACTGCTTTAATAAGCTATCCACTTTTTCAATAGGCATTTTTTCTTTTTGAAAATAAAATACAATTGACTCAAACCTTTGAGTAATTTTGCTAACTCCCACTTTTGTTGCTAACTGCTTAATTCTAGCTACTTCTATTAAATTTTCTAACTCTTTTGGCAATTTGCCATATCTATCAATAATTTCATCTATTACATTTGTAATGTCTTCTTCTGTTCTACATAGTGCAATATTTTGATAAATTTCTATTTTTTGACTTCCATTTTCTATAAATGAATCCGGTATATAACTAGAAACAGATAAATCAATTTGCACATCTTCGTCTTGCTTGACCTCTATTCCATTTGTTTCTTTCATTACTTCATCTAAAAGCTTGCAATATGTATCATATCCAACTTGCTCAATGTGCCCATGTTGCAATTCCCCTAGCATACTTCCTGCACCACGTATTTCTAGGTCACGCATAGCTATTTTAAATCCAGAGCCAAATTCAGTAAATTCTTTTATTGCTTTTAACCTTTTGTCTGCTACTTCTGAAAGCAATTTGTCACGTTTATAAGTAATATAACTATATGCTTGTTTGTCACTTCTACCAACTCTACCCCTTATCTGATAAAGCTGTGCTAGTCCTAATTTGTCCGCATTTTCTATAATCATTGTGTTAGCATTTGGAATGTCAATACCAGACTCTAATATTGTAGTGCAAACCAAAACATTAATTTCTTGGTTTATAAAACTTTGCATAATATCTTCTAACTGTCTTCCTGTCATTTTTCCATGTGCAAAAGCTACCTTTGCTTCTGGCACCATGTTTGCAATTTCATTTGCCTTTTTTTCAATATTTTCTACTTTATTATATAAATAAAATACTTGCCCCCCACGCTCTAGCTCTTTTGTAATTGCCTCTGCTATTACTTCTGCATCATATTCTAACACATAAGTTTGCACTGGCTTTCTATTATGAGGTGGTTCATAAATAACTGACATATCACGAACTCCTACAATTGACATGTGAAGGGTTCTAGGAATTGGTGTTGCAGTCATTGTTAATACATCCACGTTATTTTTTAGTTTTTTAATTTTTTCTTTATCCTTTACTCCAAACCTATGCTCTTCATCAATTATAAGTAATCCTAAATCTTTAAAACCAACATCTTGGCTAATTAGTCTATGTGTTCCAATAACTACATCCACTTGGCCAAGTTTTAATTTTTTAACAATTTCGTCTTGTTCTTTTTTAGTTCTAAAACGGTTTAACAATTCTACTTTTATTGCAAAGTCATTCATTCTTCTTTTAAATTCTTCATATTGCTGATTTGCTAAAATGGTAGTTGGAACTAAATATGCCACCTGTTTTTGATCCATTACAGCTTTAAATGCTGCACGAATTGCAACTTCAGTTTTGCCATATCCTACATCCCCACATAGCAGTCTATCCATAGGTAGTTGCTTTTCCATATCTTTTTTTACTTCTTCAATACATCTTAATTGGTCCTCTGTTTCTGTATATGGAAAATTATCTTCAAATTCTTTTTGCCAAGGTGTATCTTTAGAAAAAGCATACCCTGTAGCTTGCTTTCTTTTAGCATATAACTCTACTAAATCCTTTGCAATTTCTTGCAAATGTTTTTTTACTTTACTTGTAGTAGCACTCCACTCTTTTCCGCCAAGCTTGTTAAGTTTAGGATTAGCCTCTCCTCCGCCTATATATTTTCTTACGCTATCTAAATTAGTAGTTGGAACATATAAAACATCATCATTTCTATATTTTATTTTAATGTAATCTTTAGTTATATTATCTGCTGTAATTGTATTAACACCTATAAATTGACCAATGCCATGAACATTATGCACTACAAAATCGCCATTTTTTAGGTCTGCAAAAACTATTTTTTCTGCATCTTTAAATTGGCTAGATAATTTTCTTTTTTTTGTAGCTGGCTCTTGCATACCATTTTGCATGCTTATTACCACTAAATTTAAGTCATAATTTTCAAAGCCAGAAGAAAGAAAGCCCATTGTAACTAAAATTTCGCCTGCATTTACTTTTTTAGCATTATCTTCATAATGATAATTTATTTCGTTTTGTTTTAATATTTCACATATTTTTTTGGTTGTAATTTCATTTCCTGCAAGTAGAACAACCTTCTTTTTAGCCTTTTGATAATTTTTTATGTCAGAAAGTAATATGTCTAACTCCAAACCATAAAAATTAATTTCTCTAGCTTCAAAATAATACTTTGGTATGTTTTTAATTATGTCATTTTGCTCTAAATATATTATTTGCTTTTTTAAAAAGTTATATTCAAAATTGCTTATATTTTGAATAGACTCTGGCACAAACCTTTCTTTTTCTACTAATGAATTAATTAAATGATTATTATCAATAATAATGTTTTCCTGTCTTTGCCTTATTTTTAACTCTTCATCAATAACTAATAAATAGTTTTCATTTATATAATCTAAAAAGCATGCCTTATTTTCATAAAATTGGTTAAAATATTTATCAATTTTGCTAACATAGTCCCCACTTTTTATAAGTTCTATATCTTCTTTGTTCATAGGATATTTAGACTGTATTTTACTTACCACTTCATCTAAATTGTAAGCTATAAGCTCATGTGCAGGGAAAATTGTAATTTCTTTTAGCATTTGAGTGGACCTTTGAGAAGAAATTTGAAAATACCTAATAGAATCTACCTCATCTCCCCAAAACTCAATTCTAACACCTACTTTTTCAGATAAGCCAACATCTATAATTCCACCACGAATACTAAATTGCCCTTGGTTTTCAACTAAATCGTTTCTTTCGTAGCCAAGCTTTACTAAAATTTCTTTAAAGCTTTCTACGTTATATGTTTTGCCAACCATAAAATCTATTTTATTTTGATAAAGTTCTTCTTTGCTAATCATTTTTTGCATAATAGCTTCAATAGTTGTTACTACAATTATTTGATTTTTTTCTGATTCTGAAAGAAACATTTTATTTAAAATACTAATTCTTTCATAAGGCAAATCCTTGCTTTGTGCTACATAGTCATAACTTGCAATTTCTCTTTTAGGAAAATACAAAACTTCTTTTTTAAAATTTTTTAAATCGCTACATAGCTTTTTTGCCTGTAATTCGTTATATGTAACTAAACATATTGATTTTTTATTGTTTTCAAGTATGCTTTCTAATGCAATACATTTTTCCACGCTAGTTAAGCCAGATATTGCTACCTGACTTTTTTTTTGTTTTATTTCATTTAAAAGTTCATTAAATTTTTCATTTTGTTTTAATTCTTCTACTAGAAAATTCATAAAACTTTTAAGTTCCTTATTAATTTTTTACTATACTATTATACCACATGTTTATTAAATTTAAAACTATTTTTTATTTATTAAATATGTATAACAAAAGAGGCTTTAACTTTTTAAGTTAAAACCTCTTTTGCATTTTTACTTTACGCCTTCAGTTTTTGGCGTATTTTTAAGGATTTCTTGTTCCCTTATGAGCTCATATTTTCTTTTAGTTGCATTCCCTCCGTTTACATGTTTTTCGTTCCAGTGTTTCTTAAATATTTCTCCTACCTGCTTCCCCAATTCTGGATTGTACTCTGGGAGAAATTGCCTCATGTCTTTGTGGATGGTACTTTTGGACAAGCCCAAGACTTTTTCAGCTTCTCTTAATGAAGCATGGTGCTCAATAATATACCGTGCTTCATTTTCGACCCGTTCTCTTGATGGACTGTACATCATAACAAAACCTCCTTAAAATATAATTAGTTTACAACTAATTATATATATTATATCACATTTTTGCCTGTATTTCAACGTTTTACCATTCTAATCATTTATTTAAAGTTATAATTTTAATTTTTTTTACATAAAAATAATTAAATATATTTATAAAGGATTTAAAATAATGATAGCAGAAGTTTCAAATAACTTAAAAGTAAATAATAAAAATAAAATTAAAATATGGGTTTATTCTTTAAAAAGAAATGCTATATCCATAGTTTTTTGTTTGTTTTGTATTTTTCTAGTTGTATTTTCAAAAACCAATTTACTAGCCGCTAAACAAGGTCTTACCTTATGGGCTACAACAGTTGTGCCATCACTATTTCCATTTTTTGTTGCAACTGAACTTTTACGTAATACCAATGTTATAAATATTTTAGGAAAATATTTAACACCAATTATGAGGCCAGTTTTTGGCATCCCAGGTGAAGCTAGCTTTGCACTTATAATGGGAATTATTAGTGGTTACCCAGTAGGTGCTAAAATTGTTAGTAATTTTGTAGATGAAGGTATATGCACAAAAGAGGAGGCTGAAAGGATGCTTGCTTTTACTAACAATTCTGGTCCACTATTTATTATAGGTACTGTTGGTATAAGCTTATTTGGAAATTTAAAAATTGGTATTTTACTTCTTATTACACATATATTAAGTACTATTAGTGTTGGAATTATTTTTAATATTATTTTTCATTTTAAACATAATAAAAAGGAAAAATTTAATTATAATAAAAAACAAAACTTACAAGAAAATAATTATGTTACACTTTCTTCTATAGGAGAGGTTTTAGCTAAAAGTATAACTAGTGCTATTTCTACATGCTTTTTAATTGGTGGGTTTGTTGTAATATTTTCAGTTATTATTTCTATTTTAAATGAAAGCCATATATTAGAAGGCATATCTAGTTTAGTATCTCCTATTTTTTCTATGCTTAATATTCCTACCGAACTTGTAAATCCGTTTTTAAGTGGAATAGTTGAACTTACAAATGGTGTAAGCCTAGTTGCAAATACTCAAACTGTTAACGCTTTTATTAATATTGTTTTATGTGCTTTTTTATTAGGATTTGGTGGCATATCTGTTTTGCTTCAAGTTTTTAGTATAGTTAGTAAATCGGGCTTAACTATTAAACCGTACTTTTTTGGAAAACTACTTCAAGGCTGTTTAGCTGCTGTTTATACATTTATTGGTTTAACATTTATTTGTTTTTAAAAAACATTTTTAACCGTAGTATAATTTGCTAATTTACGTTATAGCATAAAAAAACTTAAGAAATTTTTTAAAGCAATAAAAGTAAGCTTTAAAAAAATTTCTTAAGTTAGGGGTATAAATGTATTTTGTGAGGTACTATTATAGTGTGCAAAATAAAAATTTTTATTCATAATTTTTTTTAAAATAGAATAAAATTAAATTAATGGTTTATAGGCAAAACCTTTATACAAAAACCTAAATAAAATTATAAAGGTATGAATGTTATGGAGAAAACTGATAGTAATTTTAATTTTCCACCTTATATGAATTATGACATTGGGTGTGATCCAATAATGGGTGATAACCCCATGTTTAACCCTGTTATGCAATATGAACAGGCATATATGTATTATAGATATTTAACTCAACAGCTAGAGTATAAAATAAAATGCAAAGAATATGAAAAAATGTGTGGAAATACTAGAACTGAAAGAAAAATAGAGTAATGTTTTGATTTTTATACTAAAAGGTGATATAATAATTATATTAACTTAAGGAGGTAATACCTTATGAAAAACTTTTGTGGAGCCAGAATTGACACACAAAGCATGACTTTGGAAGAGCTGAAAGAATTTCGGGATAAGCTTGAAAAGGTTTTAGGCGAGCTTAATCACGATATTAAAGTTCGAATGATGATTTCTGCTAAACAAGGGAAATTATCCAAAACAGCTTAACTTCTAAAAACCCCCTCTTTCTATTTTTAGAAAGAGGGGGTTTTAAATTGTATAATAAAACTTTGCAAGAGTTCTCAAGTAAATTGGGCAAAATCAGTACGTCGTGCCAAGGCGCACATAAAAGCCGTAGTTCAAGTTGCGGCAGTTCAAGTACCAGTTGTACATATAGCCATCGCCGAAGTGCGCGTACCACGCGCATATAGCATTGTATAGCGACGACGACCAGTAGTAACTTTTTAAACCTTTGTCATCGTAATTGTTTCTGTCAATTCCTAATTCTCCCGCAAATGATATCCATTCTGTCATTGATGGTACAAACCATCCTTGGGCAAATTTTTCTTTTACCTCTTCTACTCCCCAAATATCAGGATAAAAACCATCATCTTTTTCTCCATATTCTCCCCACTTTTGTAGCATTGTTTCTGTATTTGTATATCCTGTTCCAAAATTCTCTGATGTTATTTTATTATAATCACTTATTTTACTATCATATGCTGCATCATACCAACAATGATAACCACCACTAACGTCTTTTAATGCCATTACATAAAATCTTTTATTTTTACTTACATCATTTGGGTTTACTACTGCTAATACTGGTTTTGTTTCAAAACCTTCTTCCTCATGGCTTTCCTCTACTATATAATAATCTTTTAGTGTTTCCGGATTTTCTTCTTTTGGTATTGTGTATTTTCCATTGTTACCACTCCCCCATTGCTTTTCACCTTCAGTTCCCACTGCTAAATCTGCATATATTATTCCATATTCTTCTCCAATTTTTACATAGTATCCTACATATGAGTCATTTTTGGAAATATTTTCTGGTGGTTTCGGATTTACTATATTGCCTAAATTTTTTATATCATCTTCTTCGTCCAATACTGCTTTATTTGTTTCATCTGCTGCTCTTTGCGCCTGCTCTATTATTCCATGATCACCAAATACTACTGTTATACTTACTCCTGCTAATATTAAAAGCACTACTATTGTTACTACTAACGCAATTAACGTTATTCCTTTGTTTTTCAACATTTTTTCCTCCTTCGCAACTTTTCTTTAAGGTTTATACTTAAAGAAAATGCAAAAATGCTTGTAAGGTGCTGTTCCGCTTAATTACAAGCATTTTTTAAAGTTCAAAAAATGAGGAATTTTTAAAAATTTTAATCAAAAAATTTATACAAAATTTTTTTGTTTTTCCTTGACATTGTAGGATTTTATTGCTAATATAAGTATATAAAAATTTTCTTTAAGTATAAACCTTAAAGAAAATTTTTTGTTATTTTGTTCTTATTTTATACATTGTTATTTCTTTATTTTGCAAATATTATAAAATTAGCAAAAAAATTTAATCTCACTAACGTTAAAACGCTCTTTCCATTTTGCAGTAATTAAGAAAAAGTTATATTGTATAGCTCTAAATATTTTTCTTAAATCTTGCTGTGGAATTTGACTATTATTATTAGCTAAAATACAGTCCCCGATTTTTAGTAATCCATATTTTGGTTGCATTCGCTCTTGGATTTCCTTTGCAAACATGAACATGTATCGGTTCATAATTTTCATTTGACCAAAAAAATATTACATATCCTGCATAACTAAATAGATTAGGCACTTTCTACTTCGCCTCCTCTTGCTATATCAAAAAAGTATGCTGCACCACGCTCTACAACTGTTTTAAATAAAGCAATTTCTTCATCTGAAAAATGTCCTTCTCTTTCAATAATATCATAGCTAGGAAGTTCAAATACTACTGTGTCAAAGCCATATTCCATTGGTCTTTCAAATGAAATAATAATATATTCTTCTCCGTTTTCTTTTTTACGAATATCTGATGAAACTACTAAAGTTCCATCTGCATATGTTACAAATTCATGCATCATAATTACTCACTCTCCTATACTAATTGGTATTATAACATGATTTGAGATATTTTACTACTAATTATAAAAAAATTCTTCCATATGATTTATATCATATGGAAGAATTTTTTTATACTTTTTAAATTACACAAAATTTATGGCTTTCCTGTTGTTCTTGTAAATTGTATAATAAAACTTTGCAAGAGTTCTCAAGTAAATTGAGCAAATTTTGCTACGTTTTTTCTATATAAACTTCAAAATGAAAATGTATATTTTGCAGTTCATAAAGAAACAAAGCATATGCTTTGTTATGTTTAATTTTTGCTAATTTTTAGTAATTTATTTTATTTTTTATTTATAATTAGTAGTAAAATATCTCAAATCATGTTATAATACTAATTAGTATAGGAGAGTGATAAAAATGATGTATCCATATGTAAAATATGAAGATGAGACAGAAGTTGTTTTTTCAAATATATATATAGAAAATGATACAGAATGTATAGATGTACATTTTGAACGACCTACAGAAAACGGATTTGACTCTGTTAGAATACAATTACCAACGTATAAAGTAACAGTATGGGAAGGTAATTATAGTGAAAAAGAAATAGAGTTTTTTAAGCAAGTAGTTCAAAATAGCGCAGATTTATTTTATAAATATGCAAAAGAAGGAGGACTTAAAATTGCCTAATATATTTGAATGTTATCGGTTATAAAATATATTTTTGGGCTAATGAAAATAATGAGCCTATTCATGTTCATATTTCAAAAGGAAGGCTAACTCAAAATACTACAAAAGTTTGGCTAACTAAAGCAGGTGGCTGTATAATAGCAAATAATAAAAGCAGAATACCAGAACATGAATTAAACAAATTATTGAGCATAATCTCAAGACATTATTTTTTAATTATATCTAAATGGCAAGAATATTATAAAATAAAAAATATAAATGACGTTCAATTTTATTGTTAACATATGTAGTCAGTTCAGCTAACCACAAAAAATTTTCTTTAAGGTTTATACTTAAAGAAAATTTTTTGTTATTTTGTTCTTATTTTATATATTTTTTTCATAAAAAAATACCCTCGTATAATATGTTAATAAGGTTTATTTAATATAAATTTTATAAACATATTTTTTATATTTTAAATAACCTTTCTATTTGGACTATTCTTTA
>CANQGW010000018.1 GCA_947623555.1 uncultured Clostridia bacterium | reverse complement strand
TCATTTTTATTCCTCCTTTAGTGGCACAAAAATATGGTGTGCTTTTATATTTCACACACCATATTATACAGTCTCTTGACAGTTTTAAAAAAATATATGTTATTTTCATAATTTCAACATATTTCGTATGCCATATTGTGACCTATTTCGACTTTGTTTCTACTTTATATAAAGTACAACACGGAATCCGTAGATAGGTGAATCCGCTTTAGACCCAGAAGCAGCTCCGTGGCGAAAACTGATCGTGTTGCTGTAACCCGCGTCGAGGAAGCTGCCCCCGCGAAGGACAGCGTACTTCGTATCGCTGGAAGTGTCACTATGATACCCATATTCTGTAGTCCATTCAAACATGTTTCCTGCCATGTCATATATATTTTTTAATTTTGTATTATCACTTGCTCCTGTTGCCATTTCTACATAGTGATTATATCTATAAGTATTAGTATTAGTATCATTATCATAGCTATTATAGTTTGTACTTGGATCGCTTTCTGATTCAGTCCAGTTAGCTTTATATCCAGATGTGAATAATCCATATTTGTAACTCTTTCCGATACACCAACCTATTTGTTTATTATCACTTTTTCTAAATTTACATAAGTGTTCTGCAAATAAACAATTTGATTCTGTTATCCTAGTACCTTCCACTCTATTATTCGAATAATTTCCATGAGTAGTACTATCTTTTTCTATATCTTTATACTCTTCTGACATCCATGTTACGACCGTGTCCCACGCTGTTCCATCCACTAATTGACTTCTTACTCCGTAAGTTTCTCCATTATACATTCTTCCTGATACTGTTTTGGCATTTATTTGACTTATTAAATTCCATGCTTGCACACCTTTTTTACTTACTGGTTTTAAATCTGTACCTATATTATCTTTACTTGTTTGATATGTTTTTTGTTCACTTGAGGCATCAACATAAAAGCTAGCACCTTTTGCTACTCCTGCTTCATATCTTGCTATATAAAAACCTCCATTATTTTGTACACTTTTCTTATTTGCTGTTTCATCTATTTCATCATCTTTCCAGTCACTATATGCCCTGTAATACCATGTGTTCCAGCCTGCATTAGCTTTTCCACTTTCACTTTTATCTTGTACAGCTGTACCTTCATCATTTGCATCGTTATTATATTCATGCTTTTTGTAATTACCATCTTCACAAGGCACCCACACAAATTCATTTCCTTCACTATCTGCTATTACTACTCCATTTTCTATTAGTTCTTCTTCTTTTACTTTAAATCCTTTTGGCACTGTCATTGTCTTTCCAGTTGCATCTTTTATTTGCTTATTTACAGTAAATATTGTTCCTTTTTGTATTGCTTCTTTTACTGTATCTGGTAAACCTTCTCTTTCAAACTCTTCTAATTGATTAACTAGTTTTCCTACATCTTCTTGCTCTTGTTCTATAGATTCATCTGTTTTATCTTTTGCTTTTTGTGCTCCATTTATTATTCCATTTTCTCCAAATACTGCTGTTATACTTACTCCTGCTAATATTAATAAAACTACTATGGTTACTACTAATGCAATTAGCGTTATTCCTTTGTTTTTCAACACTTTTTCCTCCTTCGCAACTTTTCTTTAAGGTTTATACTTAAAGAAAATTTTTATATATTTATAGTAGCAATAAAAGCCTAAAATGTCAAGGAAAAACGAAAAAGTTTTGTATAAATTTTTTTATTAAGATTTTTAAAAATTCCTCATTTTTTGAACCTTAAAAAATGCTTGTAATTAAGCGGATGAGCCGCTTACAAGCATTTTTACATTTTCTTTAAGTATAAACCTTAAAGAAAATTTTTTTGTTGTTTTCTACTTATTTAGGATTTAGCATTATCATTTTAAAATAAGATTAGTATAATTAAAAATATACATCATTTATTTTAGTTTCGTTATTTCTTCCCTTGTTAAACCTGTTATTTCCATACATTTAAAACTGGAATTTTCGTACATTTTTCAAACTGGAAAAAAAGTACATTTTTCTATTGACATTTACATGTTATTACTGTAATTTCAACATATTTCGTATGCCATATTGTGACTTATTTCGACTTTGTTTCTACTTTACATAAAGTACAACACGGAACCCCGAGTTTACACCACCAGCAAAAGCGTTCGTAGCGTTGCCATTGCGTTCAGAAACTGGGTGGCCACTACCGCTGTAGTCGAAGGCGCCCCCACGGTTAACAATATACTTTTTACTGCTGGACGTGTCGCCACGATATCCATACTCTGTTGTGTATTCGTACATATTTCCTGCCATATCATATATATTTTTTAACTTTGTATTGTCACTTGCTCCTGTTGCTATTTCTACATGGTGTTTATATTTATAAGTATTAGTATCACTACTATAACTATTATATTTACTACTTGCATCATTATTTGTATCAGTCCAGTTATCTTTATATCCAGATGTGAATGCTCCATATTGGTAACTCTTTCCTATACACCAACCTACAGCTGAGCCATTTTTTTTTCTAAATTTATATAAGTGTTCTGCCCATAAACAATTGTCTTCTTTTATTTCAGTATTATTTGCATAATTTCCATAAGTAGTACTATCTTTTTCTATACCTTTGTACTCTTCTGACATCCATGTTACGACCGTGTCCCACGCTGTTCCATCCACTAATTGACTTCTTACTCCGTAAGTTTCTCCATTATACATTCTTCCTGATACTGTTTTGGCATTTATTTGACTTATTAAATTCCATGCTTGCACACCTTTTTTACTTACTGGTTTTAAATCTGTACCTATATTATCTTTACTTGTTTGATATGTTTTATTATCACTTGAGGCATCAACATAAAAGCTAGCACCTTTTGGTACTCCTGCTTCATATCTTGCTATATAAAAGCCTCCATTATTTTTTACACTTTCCTTATTTGCTGTTTCATCTATTTCATCATCTTTCCAGTCACTATATGCCCTATAATAAGATGTGTTCCAGCCTTTATCCTTATTTTCTCCATCAGCTGTACCAGAAGTATCATTCACCTCTTTTACTTCATAGTCATGTTTTTTGTAATCTCCTTCTTCACATGGCACCCACACAAATTCATTTCCTTCGTTATCTGCTATTACTACTCCTTCATCTATACTTGTTCCTTCTTTTACTTTAAACCCCTTTGGCACTGTCATTGTCTTTCCACTTTCATCTTTTATTTGCTTATTTAAAGTAAATATTGTTCCTTTTTGTATTGCTTCTTTTACTGTATCAGGTAAACCTTCTCTTTCAAACTCTTCTAATTGATTAACTAGTTTTCCTACATCTTCTTGCTCTTGTTCTACTGTTTCATCTGTTTTATCTTTTGCCTTTTGGGCACCATTTATTATTCCATTTTCTCCAAATACTGCTGTTATACTTACACCTGCTAATATTAATAAAACCACTATGGTTACTACTAATGCAATTAGCGTTATTCCTTTGTTTTTCAACATTTCTTCCTCCTTCGCGACTTTTCTTTAAGGTTTATACTTAAAGAAAATGTAAAAATGCTTGTAAGCGGCTCATCCGCTTAATTACAAGCATTTTTTAAGGTTCAAAAAATGAGGAATTTTTAAAAAATTTAATCAAAAAATTTATACAAAACTTTTTCGTTTTTCCTTGACATTCTAGGCTTTTATTGCTACTATAAATATATAAAAATTTTCTTTAAGTATAAACCTTAAAGAAAATTTTTTGTTGTTGAAATTAATTTTTTTAAATATTACAATAAAAAAATTACTCTTTTTATGAATTTAATATTTTTGCCATTTCTTCTTGCCTTTTTACTTTTTTAGTAGTAGTTTTTATTAATTCTTCAGATGTTAATATCATTTTTTGAATATGTTTATATTTTGGAAATGTTGTATTTAATTCTTTAATTTCATTCCAAATAATTTTATATAATTCTTCTTCTGATATATTTGGGTATTTTTCTTTTACCTCTTCTTTATTATATACAATTTTTACAGCTATTCTATAATCAGATTTATCCCTTTGGTCTTGTATGCCGAATACCATACATTCTTCTACAAGTGGTAACCTATTTACCAAAGTTTCTATTTCTTCTGGGAAGACCTTTTTACCATTTTTTAAAACTATCATATTTTTATTTCTACCTGTAATATATAAAACACCATCTTTATCAAAATAACCTAGGTCACCTGTATAGAACCAACCATCTTTTATTACTTTTGCTGTTAACTCTGGCATTTCATAATAACCAAGCATAACATTTGGTCCTTTTACTTTTATTTCACCTATGCCATTTTCATCTGGGTTTTCAATTTCTATAGTGTCATTAATCATAGGAATACCTACAGAACCTTTTCTAATAAATTTGTCATTTTCTGCAGCAATAACAGGTGCTGTTTCGCTTAAGCCATAACCTTGGACAGTTTTTATTCCCAAATCATTAAATCCTTTTGCAATTTTTGCATCTGCAGGTGCTCCACCTGAAATAACAAATCGAAGTTTGCCACCTAGTGCATCAATTATCTGTTTAAAAATCTTTCTTCTAATATCTATATGAAGTTTTAATAGTATATTGCTAATTACAGTAGCCACTTTAATTAGTTTAGTTTTTCCTTGTTTTTCAATTTCCTTCATTATGGTTTTATAAATAGCCTCTATTAAAACTGGCACACCTACAAATAATGTTACTTGATATTCATTTAGGTTTTGTTTGATATATTTTAAGCCGTCTGGAAAGGCATTTTTAACACCACTTGCAAGCATCATAACAATACAAGTAGATCCAAATATATGGTGAAAAGGTAAAAATGCTATGTTTGTATCAGTTGATCTTATGTCTTCTACACATTGCATTGCATAAATATTAGAAGCAATATTTCTTTGCGATAGCATAACAGCTTTTGACTGTGCAGTAGTACCTGATGTGAATAGCAAAATATTCATTGCATTTTCATCTATTTTAGTATTTATATAGTCTTTCATTCCTTGTTTTAATAAGGTTTCACCCTCTTGTAATAATTGTTTTATAGAGTTAAAACCTTCTATTTCACTCATACAAATATATTCTTTTAAATTAGTTTTTGCATTTTTTCTAACTTCTAAAATTTTATCTGTTAGCTTTTCATCAAAAACAATACAGTCTGCTTTACTTCTTATTAATGAACTTTCAAGTTCGCCATATTGCAAATCTTTATCTAGTGGAACTGATACTATCCCACCTAATAAGTTTGCCAAATGAGTAAGAACCCATTCATACCTGTTTTTACCAATAATAGCTACTCTTTTGCCTTTTAAGCCCATGCCAAAAAAAGCAGTTCCTAGCTTATTAATATCTTCTAACATTTTTGAATATGTTATATTTTCGTATGATACTTCTTTTTCATGTTTGTGTTTTATTACAAAAGCAATTTGCTCACTATACTTTTTTGCAGCATAATAAATAATTTCCTTAACATCTTTAAATTCTGTGGCATCAAAAATTTTAAAATTTTCCATACTTAAATAAGGTTCTCCTTTGAATTTTTATTTTATGCAACTAGTATATCATAAAAAATAAAAAAAGTCTCTATACTGACTTATTAGTTTAAAATTTTTTTATTGCTTATATATTTATTTTTTGTTATAATTAGTAACTGAAGTAAAGTTATGAGGAGTGATTTTATGGCTATAATATCAAAAGATTATAGAGTGGAAATTGGTCATATTGGTAGTTCTAACTTTATTACTAATCATGGTTTTTTAGAATTGCTAGAAAATGTTGCTTGTTATCATTCAGACACTATTAAGTTTGGCTTTAATGAGATTAGTAAAACTCACCTTTCATGGGTACTACTACACTGGAAAGTTAAAGTTTTAAAACGAGTAAGATATGGCGAAACTGTTACAGTTAAAACCTGGGCTGGATATGCTAACCGTTTTTTCACAATGCGTGATTTTGAAGTATATGACAAAAATGGTGATTTAATTTGCATTGCTAGTTCTAAATGGGCATTGGTTAATACAAGTACAAAGGGTATTGCAAAAATTACTGATGATATTATTGCTCCATATAAGTCTGAAGAAAAAAGTGTTTTTAATGAAAAAGATATTGCTAAACTTAAAGCTCCACAAACAAGTTCTTTACCTAGTTTTGTATTTAAAGTTCAAAGAAAAGATATTGATGTTAACAAGCATATGCATAATATTTGTTATTTAGACTATGCTTTAGAAGCTTTGCCTGAAGATATTTATTTTTCAAATGAAATAAATGAATTCGAAATAATGTATAAAACTGGTGCAAAGCTTGGCAATGAAGTTCATTGTTATTATACACATGAAGATGATGCTTCATTTGTTGTTATGAAAAGTGCAGATGGCACAGCACTTCATGCTATTGTAAAATTAATATTATAGAATATAAATTAGCTATATAGCTAATTTATATTCTATTTTTATTTTTTCTATATATAATAATTACTGTAATTCCGCTTCCCACAATTATTGCTAATGCTATAATAATTATCCATAGATAGTTTTCTGCTTTTCTTTGCATAGTTTCATCTCTCATTTCTTGTACCTGTTTACTATTATCAATGGTTAATGCACTATCTACATTATAATTATAATTATCATTATTATTTGATATTTGCATTTGTTTTTCTTGCTCTTTAATGCTTTTTTTATAAATATTAATTTGATATTTTCTAAAAGTAATATTGTTTGGAGCATAAACTGTTATTGTTATATTGTTATTTCCTTCTTTTAAATTATCTCCTCCTGCTATTTTTACATTTGCATTTTGGCTTTCTGGAATAGCTAAAATATTTAAGGTTGCTACATCATTATTTACTTCTCCTTTATAATTTGTAATGTTTTTGTTAAACTCTGGAGATAGCAAAACATTTTCAATTGCTAGCGTTTCTAAATTTGCATTTGCACTTTCTACATCATTTGTTTTAGTTACATATATTTTATATTCTGATACATTCTTTTTATTTTGTGATGTTACTTTAACTAAAATTGTATTCATTCCATTTTTTAAATTTTTATTTCCTGTTATTTTTACACTAGCATTTTTGTTTTCTGGAATGGCTGTAACATCAATATTATCTACATTCTCATTTACTATAATATAATATTCTTTTATATTGTTTTCAAAAAGTGGATTTATTCCTTCTTTATCTAGCCTTAATACTGCTAAATTTGAATTAGCCTCATCAGTACTTTCTTCTATAATAGGCTCTTGCTGTTCCTTCCCACCCACTTTAACTTCCAATGTTTCTACATTAGGTAATATTTTTTCTTCTTTTTCATTATAAAATTCACCTTCAAAAGAAATTAAATTTATTCCATCTTCTTTTGCTTTGAAGTTTAAGCTTGCAATGCTTTTATTTTCATCTATATTTTTTGCTCCTTCTTCATCAAACCATGTATAAATAGCACTGTTATTTCCTACATTTATATTCTCGTTTTTTGTAGTTAGCTCTAATTTACTTTGATCATAATAAAACTTAATTGCACATGCACCCACATTTATATTTTCTGTATTTACCGATACTGTAAATTCTTCGTTAGCTTCTACATTTTGCTTGTTAGAAGTCAATTTAATTGTGGCTGTTTCTTTTTGATTTATAACCTTCTCATTAATAATAGTGTTTATACTTTGCTCAATTTTTTTCAAATTTAAAATGTGCCTTTGTATTTTTAATAAATCAACTGATGATGGTGCTTTTCCATTTTGTCCAATGTTTCCTGCTTTTAAAAACAAGCCTTCTAACCTTTTTAATTCTAAAATATGCCTTTGTAATACTAATAAATCTATACTGTTTATTTTTCCGTCACCATTTAAGTCCCCATATAAAATTATTCCGTATTCAATTATTAATTGTTCGTTATCATACATTCTCACTTTACTATTTGTTCCTATTAAATCATCATCAGTTAATATTTTTCCTGATTTGTTTATAATTTCTACTCTATATTTAGTGGTAATTTTAGATAGCAAGCTTTTTACTGTTGTTCTTTCTTCTATTCCTGTAAGTTGATTTCCATTTACTTGTATAGGTTTACTAAATGTAATTGCATTTTCTTCTAATTTTGGTATTACTGTAACTGTAACTACCTTTTCAAAACTTCCTTCTTTTGTTACAACTTTAATTTGTGTATTACCTTCTGATAATGCAGTTATTAAGCCAGATGTATTAATGTTAGCTACCAAAGGTTTTGAAGAATAAAAATCTACACCTTGGTTATTTGCATCTTCTGGTAATACTAAAGGAGTCATTTTATATGTTTGACCCACTTGCAAGCATAAATCTTGTTCTTCTAGTTCTAACCCTGTTACTTTGCTATATACTGTTACTTTTATGCTACTAGATACATTATTTTTACTTTTAGCTGTTATGGTAGATGTACCAGACCTTATAGCAAATAGTTTTCCTGAACTATCTATGCTAACCACTTCTGGGTTACTTGAAGTATAACTTAAAGTTTTATCAGTTGCGTTAGATGGCAAAACTTCTACTGAAAGTACAGCACTTTGCCCTTTTTGCAAAGTTGTGTTTTGCAAAGATAAATTTATTTTTTGTACTGGAATTTCTTGTACCTCTTTTACATAGTTTTGAAAAACATAGCCAACTAATCCATTTTGAAGTATTACTCTATCCCATAACTCACCACTTTGCTTTCCTTTTGCAATTCTTGTCATTTGCTCATTTGCCTTTACGCTAGTTAATATTTCATAGGATGTACTTGGCCCTGTTCTGATATTTAAACTTCCTGAAACATTTGCATATACTTTTTTATTTTCCTGAATATAATCTTTAGTATTAATAGCGGGGCTTATGCAAGGAAGGCTTGGCAAATTATTATAAATTGGCACTATAAAACTCATTGAAGTATTTAACATTTGGCTTTTTGAATATCCATTATATATTAACTGCGATTCACTATATGGCGCTAATACATTAGTCATATATTGATGCCAAAAAAGCTCCTCTCCGCTATTATCAATTACATGAAATTTTTGAAGATATATGGTATTTTGTCCTAAATTTATATAACTAGAACCTATAAAAATTGCTCCTCCTGTAATTGCCCTTTCTTTTGTGTTCCATGGAATTAAATACTTTGCTTTTGTGCTACTACTTGCACCTTTACCATCTTTTGCATATTTTAGGCCATTTTTAATTGCTCCCATTGGCTCTGATGAGCTTGTTGCTCCAATATTATAAAAATTATATAACCCTTCATAACCCGGCACAGTTCCACTAATTGAGCTATGTGATAAAAAAGGTCCTACCTCTTGCTTTATACGTGATGCTAAATGAAAGCCACTTACATCAGAGGTTTTAGCAGCTGTTAAAATTAAATCTGAATATTTTTTATTTGTAACTATGTTACTTCCACTAGCATTTTTATACTCTACAATTTTATTGTAAAATTCTGTGCCGTATAAAATTTTTTCTATATTGGTTGTTGTATTGCTTGAAGAATTATATGATAATTCTTCAAATTGAAAAACTCTAACTGAATTTAAAAAATTTCTTGGGTCCATAGCATATTCTACAGCCTGTTTTGAACTATCCACCCAGCCACTGTCAATTTCTACATTATACTTACCAGATGCTGTATTTTTCCAACTATCAGAATATGATTTAGGCACTAAATTTTTTCCATATACATTTTCCTTGCCTATTACATAGCTCCAGTCCATATCTGTATATAAAGCTTTAAATGTCCAATTAGGATGTTGCTTTTTTAGTTCTTCTATATATGGTTTGTAGCTTTCTGGAAAAGTGGTAGATATGGTGCCCCTTTTTTCAGCCACATCTTGCTGTAGTAAAGAAAAAAATATAAAAAATGTAACTATTAGTGCTACAATTATTAATAATAAAATTATTTTTTTAGCTTTCACTTTCTAGTTTCTCCCTTGCTTTTATAATAATTCTTTTACTTGAATAATCACTACAAGTAATTAAAGTTATTTCCTTTCTTCCATTTGTTTTTTGTGATAAAGAAGATACTTGGGTGGGTTTTACTTTATATTTATCATATATTACATAGCAAACATTGCCGTGGAAGTTATCTGTTAAAAACAATTTGTCGCCTATATTTAAGTTTCCAAGTTTGCTAAACATGTTCTTTGTAATATAATTGTGTCCTGCTATACAATAGTTACCTTCTTCATTTGGGCTTGGTCCGAAATATTTTACAACGCTAACTTCCATAGCAGGTTTACTATATTGTTCAAGTACATACGTGTCAATGTCTAATTTATCAATTTTTAAACTAGCAGAAACTTTATACCCTTTATATGTTTTAGGTATTAGTTTTAAGTCTTTTAGTTCTTCTTCTTTTTCTTCTTTTACGGTGTTTTCAGGTGTTATTTGTGTATTATTATTTTCTTCATAGTTTTTTATTTTACTTTCTTTATACATGTCATACAAAGAATATATAATAATAAGCACAATTAATATTAAAATTATAATTCTAATTGCTTTTTTCATTTTGTACCTCTTTAACACAAACATTTTCTTTTGAAAAATATGTAATTATGAACGAAAAATTTTTTATTTTTCGTTCATTTTTATACTTATACTATTTTCTATTTTTTTTAGTTATATATAAATAAGCAATAGTTAAAACAGAAACTGCAAGTATTATATAAACATATTGCATTCCACCTGTTTTTGGTAAAGTAGCTGGTAATTTTTCGTCTTCTTCCTTCTTCTGCTCACCTACTGCTATATTAAAGTCTTTTTGAGCTATAACTTTATCTTCATCATCTCTATCAATTAGTTTAACATTTATAGTATAATTTCCTATTTCACTAAATTCACCTTTTAAAGCTAATTCTTGTTTTACATTTTTTCCACCTATTGCATAACCTTCTGCTTCTCCCCATCCACTGTGAAGTAGGTCTATCTCTGTTTTTTCGCTGTTAGTTGCAAGTAATTTTGCAGTAGCTTCCTTTGATGGTGTTTTAGTTAATGTAGCTATTAATCTTACATGATCATAATTTTTTCCCATTGTTGAAGATGTTACTAATTTCATATCTTTTGCAACATTAGGTAAAATAACTCCGCTGTACTGTAAAGCTAAACTATAATCCACGTAATTTGGTTGTATTAAAACATCCTTTTTAAATGGTACAGTAATATCATCATATTCTTTTGAATTGTCTGGATTAGACATACCATTTATTGTTACAGAAAAATCTGTTGGTGTATCTGCAACAATGTTGTCATTAGCTTTAAATGTAATTGTTGCATTTGTTCTTGGTTGCTCGCTACCTTGCTGTACATAATGATAAGTAAGTATTACTTTTCCATTTTCATCGTTTTCTGCTCCACCTTCTGATTTAACATAACTAAATGCTTTAGGGTCATATTCTACATTAATTGTATATGCTCCCATAGTTTGACCAAAATCTGTAGTTAATGTTACTTGCTCTCCTGGTGCTACTTTTGCTTTATTAACTTCTACTTTTACTGTTTCTAGCTTTTCGTCTGCAAAAACTACTGTTCCAAATTGTAAAAATAATAAAATTGTAAGGAATAATATTCCTATAAAAGAATAAATACTTTTTTTCATTTCTATAACCTTTCTCCATTAAATTGATATTATTAAACTAAAATTTAATTTTTTAGTTTGAAAAAATTAGTTTAATGGAACTATTTTTTCATTATTATTATGGGTTAATTTTTGCATTTTTATTTTTCCAATTTTTTAATTTTTTGTTTTCAAAATATTATTATTTTTAATTTGTTTTAACATAAAAAAATCCACTTAAGTGGACTTTTTTATTTATTTTTCATAAATTTCCTAATTTTACAAATAAAAGGATACTTTTTTAGTATCCTTTTATTTTTTTATTTATATTCTAAATTACTTAATATTTAAAATATTAGTTATTATCGCAACCGCAGTCAGCATTATTATTATTGTTGTTGTTAGAGTTCATATTGTTCATATAAAATCTTTTTTCTGCTAACTTATCTTGTACTCCACGAAGTGCTTCACCAAATCTTTGGAAGTGAACTATTTCTCTTTGTCTTAAGAAACGAAGTGGGTCTAATACATCTGGGTCATCTGCACATAAATCAATTAATTTTTCATAAGTTGCTCTTGCTTTTTGCTCTGCTGCTAGGTCTTCTTGTAAATTAGCTATTGGGTCACCTTTACATGCAATATATGCGGCTGTAAATGGTACTCCTGCAGCTGATTGTGGGTATACATCTACTCCACGGTCTGTATAATAATCACCAAGACCTGCTGCTTTTATTTCTTCTATGCTTAAACCTTCTGTTAATTGATGCACTATAGTTCCTACCATTTCCAAGTGTGCAAGTTCTTCTGTGCCAATGTCATTTAAAACAGCTTTTGATTTTTGGTCTGGCATACCAAATTTTTGACTTAAGTACCTTAATGAAGCTGCAAGTTCTCCATCTGGTCCACCATATTGAGAAATAATAAATTTAGCAAGTTTTGCATTAGGACATTTTATATTAATTGGATATTCTAGTACTTTATTATAGGTCCACATATTAACACATTCCTCCTTCCCATGGCCACCCTGCGTTCATGTTGGAAGAAGCATAACTCAATTCCTTATTTTCTATATTTTTTATGCTGATATATCAAATTTATAATGAATGTAAATATTTTTATCATCTATAATAATTCTATCTATTAATTTAAGTACTAAACTTTTATTATCCTCATTGATTTCTTTAAACGATAAAATTTCTCTCATTATATCTCTTATCTCTTCTTGTTTCATACTCATTTCACTTTCTGTAGTTTTTTGTTTTTCCTCTAATGATTTCAATTTTGCTATACATTTTTTTTTCTGTTCCTCATATTTTTTGATAAGTCCTGTAAAGGTATCTAAAGATATTGTTCCTGATAATTTGTCTTCATAAAGGTTACTAATTATTTTACTTACATCTTCTTTTCTCTTTTCCCAATATATTATATCCTTTTTGTAATCTTCATTTGCATTTTTTCTTAATTTACTATAATCCAAATCATCCATATTTAGATATTTTGTTATATTATTTTTTAGCGCTTCTGTTACTTTTTTAATTAATTCATCCTCTCGTAGATGTACATTTGTACAAAACTTTTTGCCATATTTTTTATAGCTTGAACACATACATCTAGAAAACTTGCCATGGTTTAAATTGTATGTGATTCTACTACCACATTTGCAAAATACAAGTCCTGCTAATAAATGCTTTTTTCTTCCTGAAAAATTCCATTCATTCGTTTGTTTGTCTAACATTTCTTTTACTGTTTCAAATGTAGAACGGTCAATAATAGCTGTGTGATGATTCAAAATTATGATTTGCTCTTTTTCTGGAACTTTTACTGTCTTTTTTACCTTATAATTTACTTTTGTATGTTTTAGCTGAACTAAATCTCCTACATAAATTCTATCTCTTAAAATTTTATTAATAACTGTACTATTCCACTTATATGTATTATTTTTATTTGGATTAAAATAATTTGTATTTTCATTCTTGTATTGTAATGGTGTCATAATTCCTAAATCATTTAAATAATCTGCTATCTCTTTTTTACCTTTTCCAGATTTATATAAATGAAAAATTTGCCTTACAATATCTGCTACATTCTCATCAATTAAAATCTTATTTTTATTTTTTTCATCTTTTCGATAGCCATATGGTAAAAATGATTTTATACATTCACCTTCCATCGCTTTTGTTAGCATAGCTGTTCTAACTTTATTCGATATATCTTTTGCATACATATCATTAATAACAGATTTGAAAGGTGTTATATCATTATTAGAATTCTTCTTGTCAAATGTGTCTATATTGTCATTTACTGCAATATATCTTATATTTTTAGATGGAAAATACTTTTCTATGTAGCTTCCCGTTTCTATGTAATCTCTACCAAGCCTTGATAAATCTTTCGTAATGACTAAATTAATTTTCTTTTTTTCTATATCTTCTATCATTCTTTGAAAATCAGGTCTATTAAAGTTTGTCCCTGTGTAACCATCATCTTTGTAAGTATCAACTAAAATCCAACCTTTATTTTGTACAACCTTTTTTAGAAAATTAATTTGATTTTCTATACTTTCTGATTGTCCTTTATACTTTTCGTCTTTCTCATCTTCTCTTGATAGTCTTACATAAATTGCTACTCTCCACATAATTTCGTCTTTTACATCAAAATAGTTATTATATAACTCATACATTTCTTACCTCCTCACCTGAGTTATGATAACTACTTCTTATCTACATAAATATTCTATATTTTCTTTATTATTTTTACAATAGAAAAGAAAATTATTTTCCTCCATCCATTCTTGAATTAACTCAGATACCTTCTTGCCATCTTTGGTATAGAATTCTTCCACTTCTAATTCCAATCTTTTCACCTCTGTACAGTATATTTTCTTATTCTAATGTTATTCTTTTAAATTTATCTCTCTACTTATTTGTTCACTAAACTAAAATTTGTTCTCCCTACTTTACACAAAAAAATAAACAAGTTAGACTTTTAGACCTTACCTGTTATTTTTCATCTATTTCATTATACTTTCTTATAGGACACACCAGTTTCACCTCATTTTCTCACTTTACCTTTGTTATTTTTCCCTTAACCACCACACATCTTAATCTTAATTTTGATCTATTTTTAAGCTTTTCCTATATTATCAAATGTCCGGTTTAACTGTATGAAAAAAATTTTTAAACGGATATTTTAAAGTTGTTCATTTCAACCATGTTTTATATCCGCTTAAGTATTTATTTTTAAAATTCTTCTAATATATATTATTAAGGTCATAGTATTGAGGAACCCCAGAAAAAATATCTGGGGTTCCTCAATACTATGATAGGAAGGTATTAACTTCCTATCTTTTGTAACATGTAAAATTATCTTACAATTGTTACGGTGTAAGCCGTTTAGGTCCACGATACAGATAGGTTGCCTGACGAACATTCTGAAGATTAAAAATTTTCATTAAAACGCGCGTCAGTCCAAAGCCAAAACCTCCATGCGGAGGCATCCCATAATCGAAGAATTGGAGATAATTCTGAAGTGATTCCATGAGTTTTTTATCATTTTCTGTTTTCTGTTTCTCAAGAATCTGCTTACGAAGGATTTCAGGATGATGCTCACGCTGAGCTCCTGTCGTAATTTCAATTCCTTTATAAAACAGGTCATAGCTTTTTGTCAGATGAGGTTTGTCTTCAAATCTCATATGGTAAAAAGGCCTTGCAGAAACTGGAAATTCCGTAACAAAAACGAAATCGCTTCCTGTTTCCTGCTTTATGATATTACCAATGAGTTTTTCTTCATCTGGTTCAAAGTCATTTTCTTTCATAGAATCATAATTGTGTCTTTTAGCCATTGCCTTAGCCTGTTCAAAAGTTATCCGAGGAAAAGGAACTTTTACTTCATCTAGTGTAATTCCGTACAAAGCTTCGATTTCAGTTCCAAGCTGTTCTTTGAGTCGCTTAAACATGTGTTGAATCCACAGTTCCTCATAATTCATTACATCTTCATGCGAATCAATCCATGCAATTTCTGCATCAACACTTGTGAACTCTGTATCATGCCGAGAAGTGAAGCTCGGATTAGCCCTGAAAACAGGACCAATTTCAAAGACACCAGGATATCCTGCAGCCATCGCCATTTGCTTATACAGCTGAGGTGACTGTGCTAGATATGCAGTCTTTTCCTTAAAGTACGGAAGAGAAAAAAGTTCACTTCCAGACTCACTTGCCGTTTCCATCAGTTTTGGGGAATGCATTTCCCAAAACCCGCTATTAATCCAGTATTCACGCATTGATGCTTCCAAAACTGTTTGTGCCTTAAAAATTATAGCAACTTTAGGATCTCGGAGGTTAATCCAACGATAATCCATTAGCATTTCTTGACTGGATTCGCTATTAATAGGAATTGGTTTTGCAATGGTTTCAACCTTGATATGAGTAGGAATAATTTCAATTCCACCCATCTTGACAAAGTTATTTTCCAAAGCTTTGCCAAATACTTGAATAGTTGATCCATTGGTTAAGGCTTTGACTACTCTTGATACTTCAGGATTCTCCTCGTGTTCGATTAGAACCTGAATTTTTCCAGTATGATCCTGGACAATCAAGAAATCACGTTTCTTGGTCCGTCTGAGGTTATATACAAATCCACAGATTCGGACATTTGTGCCGGGTTTTATTAACCCAATTAACACTCTTTCCATATGCTGTTACCTGCCTTTCTGATTGTGTTACTTAAGGGTAAATTTCTCTTCCCATACTTCTTGGGAATGCCGATGCTTCACGAACATGAGGAAGTTGGAAAAGCCATCTTACTAGTCTTTCAAGACCCATCCCAAGTCCGCAATGTTGAACAGTACCATAGTCGCGCAATTGCTTAAACCATTCATATTTTGGATCCATATCTTTGCCTTTTTCTTTTAATCTTAGTTCGAGTTCTGCCCTATCTTCGATTTTATCAGCAATTCCTAAAATCTCACCAAATCCTTTCGTTGCGATTAGGTCAGCAGTCATTGTAAGTTCCGGATTATCTTTTACAATTTTATAAGGAAAACCTTCAATGTTTCTTGCATTATAGGTAATCCAAACCGGAGACTTAAAGTAGTTTGCTAAAAAATCCTCTCCAATGTCATTGATAGATTTTCCAAATTCGACATTGTAGCCATTCTTTTTAAGCAATTCGACTGCATCAGAGTATGTAATTCGAGGAAAAGGAGGCTTAATAGCATCCCAACAATATCCACCTGTATTAAGTTCATTGGCAATTGCCTCGGTTTCAGGATTTTCTCCTACCATACGAGTAACAGAAGAAACTAAATTTTCGACAACGCCAAAGAATTCATCGAATGGACAAAATGCTTGTTCCGCCTTTATATGCCAGTATTCAGTAAGATGTCTCTTACTAATACTTTCCATTCCTCGAAAGCTTGGCCCGATATTATACACTTTCTCCATTCCATGAACAGCCGCTTCCAGATAAAAGCCAACGCATTGTGTAAGAAAAACATCTTGCTCATTTACTTTTACTGGGATTCCAGTTTCTGTATCATAAAGAAGAATAGGCGTTAAAATCGGTGCTGTTACCTCATAGAAACCGTTTGCATCAAACCAGTTATGCACTGCTCTCATAACGAGAGCTCTTGCCTTCATGGCTGCCATCACTCTAGGATTTCTGATAAACAAATGCCTGTTTTTTTGAATGTAGTCTACATACTGCGTGCCAAATACATCGAATTTTTCTCTGGGATGTGGACTCATCTGAAAATTCACATCTCCGATGATTTCGATTTCTTTGGCAATGACTTCAATGCTTCCATCTCTTTCTATGACATTACCAACAACACGAACAGACTGTTCTCGTTTATAGATATTGTCAACTCCCTGACATAATACTTGAACTTTGCCAGTTGAATCGACTAAATCAAGAAAGAAATGGTTTTTCATTTTCCGCTTATAGGCTATCCAACCTAAAAGCTCAACTTCTTCACCAACTTTTGAGGCAATATCCTTGAGATAAAGTGTCTTCATTTCTGTTTGCTCCTTTCTTAAATTATGAAATTGTTTAACTCTTTAATCGTTGGACCTTAAAGCTATCACCTTCTTTAAATATATTTTTACGTACTTATTTTATCATCTATTTTATGTATTGTCAACATAACATATTGACTTTTGTGTTATATTTCTATATAATATATTAGTATTTTATTATTATAAATCTCCACATACAGAATAATTTCTAGAAAGGAATGATGAAAATGATAAACAAACGGATTATTGATGCACACAGCCATATTGGCAGAGACTCATTTCATGCATTTGTTGGAGAAATAAAGGAATATGCAGAAAAAGCATCTACCATTGGCATAACAGATAGTTTGGTGATGCCAGCTCCATCTCCAAAGATTAATATTAATAATGAAATAATTAATTGTCTTTGGAAATACAATTTCAGCAAGCAAGAATTTATGTTTAACTTTTTGGGAGCAGAATATTCAAAAAATTCTAAGGCCTGTTTTAATCCATATGCGCTTGCAAACTTTATGCTAAAAAGAGAAATCTTAAACTATCCTTCAGCAATTCATTTTTATTTTGTACCACTTGTACATCCACTTTTTGATTCTCTAGAATATATTGAGAAACTTTTAATGGAAAAACCAAAAGCGGTAAAAATTCATGGAATTGCTTCAGGATTGTCACCGGAAGAAACTCCTATTGAATTCTTTAAGCTCATCAAACAATACGATATTCCTCTCATTGTTCATACAGATTATGATTCTAATCAAATTGTAAATCCAAGTTCAAATGCATGGGCATTGAATTATCTTAGAAATGTTAACACTCCTTCTAAATGGATTACATTTGCTATTAAAATGGGAATTCGTATCTATCTTACTCATGGTGTACGGCTTGATCATAACTCTATCCATTTGGTCAATACAACTGATTTGTTCGTGGTAGGAATAGGACCGGATAGTTTGATTAGTTTAGAGCCAGACAGACTGTACTATCCACCCTCAAATTATTTAAAAGTACTCTGTGATAGTGTCTCGATAGATAAACTCTGTTTTGACCTAGACTATCCATGGAATGTCAATAAACCAATTTCAAAGTTAACAGATGCAAGGCTTGATCTTGACTTTGGATCAATTGAAAGACTAAAATCTCTTGGATTGACTCAAAACGAAATGGATAAAATTTTATGGAAAAATTCTGCACGTTTTTTTAAAATTTAATAAGCACAAAAAACTTCTACATTATAATGTAGAAGTTTTTTGTTGTATTCTATTTTTTATATAACAAATTACTTAAAGGATAATATTCCTCTGAAGCTTCAAGTCTTTCTTTAACAAAATTATCATTATCCCAATAAGCTTTAAAAGCATAGGGTTTTTCAATCTCATGTTCAAGAATTTTGCTAAAAATAATTCTATATTTGTCGTCAATAATTTCAATAGCAGAACAATTTGATAGCATTAAACCTATTTTTTTGTTTTCTTTTAACTGCTGTTTTGTTGTTTCTTCTCTACCTGCTTCATCACAATGTGGTGTGATATGAAGATTTATCCAACCCAAGCCATCAACACTAATTAATGAGTTATTTTCTCCCTTTTGAATAATAATTGAGTCTGAATTGCAAGAATCAAACCAACAAATTGCACCAGCAGAAACTCCACATATTACTTTTCCTTTATTCCACGCTTCTTCTAGTATTTTGTCGAATCCATATTTTTCCCATAACTGAATCATTGTTAGTGTATCGCCACCGCCTTCATAAATAATATCTGCCCATTCAACAAATTCATGAACTTTCGCTTTATCTTTTAACTCATTACTTTTTAGTGTTCTACAATTACAAGAAAATTTTTCGCCATATATCTTTTGCATAGTTTGATAATATGATTCCTGTATAGGAACAGATTTTGCATGAGAATGCGCTAAAAATAAAAAATTAGGATTTTCTTTACCTGTTAATTTAATAATTTGTTTATCCATTGGTTCGGTCTCATATGGTTTAAATACTCCATCAGATATTTCTCTTCCATTTTCTCCACCACCAATAGCTACTATTTTTTTCATAAAATTATTATCTCCTTTCAATTCTTGATATTATTCTATAGTATATTTCAAAATTCTCTAAAACTCTGACGATTTCTTTTATTATTTTTATAATCAATATTATAGTATTCTATTATGAAAAAGTCAATTTTTTGAATTATTTTCTTTAATATCGCACACACAAATTCACCTCTCTTTACTAAATTGTGTTACAAGAAGCCTTCTTCCAAAATGAACGAAGCCCATGGTTCTTCTAGCCATCTCCATTTATTGCATGGGAAATGAATAGTAAGAGGACCATAAACTTTTTGATAATCATCTGTTAATTCTCTGTACTGATTAGCATATTCTCTGTGTAAGCAAAGTGCTTTTCTATCATCTGGGTGAGTGTCTAAATATTCACCAAGTTCAATAATAGCAAAGTTTAAACTTCTAATTTGATTTAACATTTCTTGCCTTGTTTCCATATTATCATTATTGTTTTGCATACAGCCACAACCTGCATCCTTTGGCTCGCTATCTGTATTATATCCAAATGCTGCATTTATTCCTTGAGGAGTGTATTTACAATTACAGTTTGTAATTGTATCACTACATCCGCCAAACATTTCACTATCATTCATCATCTGTTACATCCCTCCCCAATTTCATTTGCATTTTTTAGATATTCAATTTCTGCCATACCTTGACCTGGTACATAAGGACTTACTAGCTCTGGATAGATAGTTCCCATTTTTAATCCACATTTTGGTGTGAAAGTTTTATCCATTGTTTGAATTGGAACATAACTTTGTGCTAGCATTGGGTTTGATGGAAATACGCTATTTTCTTCATCAAATCCACATCCACAGTTTGCTTGCATATCTTGCATACAACCACAACCAGAATTATTTGTTTGTTCATATTCTGCAGTAGTTCCTACATTATTGCATAAACTTTCTATTACTTCTGGGTTATAGTGATTTTGACAACAACATCTTCTATAACGATTAAACATGTTTCTTTTTCCTCCTTATTTTTGTTTATACTACATAATATGACAAAATATAGCTAGGTGTGCCTAATAGTAATAAAACATTACAATTTTTGCACACTTAAAAAGAGAAGGTTTATAACCTTCTCTTTTATTATAAGCCATGAAAGGTGTTTGCTACACATGTAGTAAATTAACCTTCCTTATACTTTTAAAACTCCTCCAATTGTTTTATTTAATTTTGCATGCTTGTGTCCAGATAAAATAGATGCTCCACCTGCAATAACTACTATGTCACCTTCTTTAACATAGGTAGCATCTTTTGCTATTTTTATACCTTCATCTATCATTTCATCTATACTTTCTTTTTGGTTAACCCAAATAGTGTAAGTATTCCATACTAATGATAATTGTTTTTCTACTTCTTTGTTAGATGTTATTACATAAATTGGGCACTCTGGCATAAAACCTGCTATCATTTTTGCGGTTCTACCAGTATCTGTATAACAAAATATTGCTTTTGCACATAAGTCCATTGCAGCTAAACAAGTAGAATAATTTAAATTGTATTCATAATCTTGGTTTTCACAAATATGTTCTTTTGTTTTAAATCGTTTCCAATATTTAATAGAGCCTTCAATTGCTTCACATATTCTTACCATTGTTTGCACACATTCTATTGGATATTCTCCCATAGCAGATTCGCCTGAAAGCATTATAGTGCTTGCCATGTCGTAAACAGCATTTGCCACATCACTTACCTCTGCCCTTGTTGGCCTTGGATGATGAATCATTGACTCTAACATTTGTGTTGCTATAACAACTGGTTTTCCTGCTTTGTTACATTTACTTATAAATTCTTTTTGATATATTGGAACTTGCTCCATAGGAATTTCTACTCCTAGGTCGCCTCTTGCTACCATTATTCCGTCCGATACTTCCAAAATGCTATCAAAATTGTCAATACCTTGCCTATTTTCAATTTTAGATATTATTTTAATATGTTCACCATTATTTTCTTCTAATATTTTTCTAATATTTAATACATCTTGGCTACTTCTTACAAATGAGGCCGCAATATAGTCAAAGCCTGCCCTAATACCAAATAATATGTCTTCTACGTCTTTTTCAGTTGGGCTTGGCAAATTAATTGCCATTCCTGGTATGTTAATACTTTTTGTGTTTGTTAATGGACCTCCATCAATAACCTTGCATACTATGTCTTTATTCTCTATTTTCATTACTTCTATTTTTATAAGTCCATCATTTATTAAAATTGTAGTACCCACAGTTACTTCATTATATAAATTTTTATAAGTAACAGAAACTTTTTCATTGTTTCCTAAAATGTCCTCATTTACTAAAGTAAAAGTATCTCCTTCTTTTAACTCTATTCCGTCATTTTCAAATTTTCCAATTCTAATTTCAGGACCTTTTGTGTCTAGTAGTAATGCTACAGACTTTCCTGCCTTTTCCCTTGCCCTTTTTAATGTTTCTATTCTGCTTTCTTGATCTTTGTAGTTTCCATGCGAAAAGTTTATTCTAGCAACATCCATTCCTGCTAAAATTAATCTTTCCAATATTTCCTCATCATCCACAGCTGGACCTAGAGTACAAATAATTTTAGTTTTTTTCATAGGCTCTCCTTTTTATTTAGTTATCCATTTTACTAAATTTAAATTTTCAGAATCTAATATCATTTCATGTTTTGGCATTACTCTGAAGGTATAACCATAGTTTCCGCCATTTACTAAATTTACTTTTGCTTTATATGTATATATTCTATTTTCTTCATCTTCCTCTTCTAATTCCATTGGTATAACTGTAATATCATCTACTACGCCGTTTTCATCTATTTTGCCATAATAAACTTGTGCTTCTATATTTTCTTTTTGAATGTTTGGCAATTTTACTTTACATTTTACTTCTATATTATTTCCAGCATCAATAGTAATATTATCTAAATTGTTTTCTTGCGTAATTTCAATTTTATCCCAGTCATTGTATAAATTTTCTTTCCAGTTATTAAATTCTCCAACTTTTCCTAAATCTGTATAATAATTGTTATATAAATTACATAATGGCATATATAACTTATTTACATAGTCTGTAAGCATTCTTGATGTACTAAATTTTCCACCGGTTGAAAGAATAGATTCTTTCATGTATTGAAGCCATCTTTCTGAATAACCTTCTTTATTTTTATCATAATATATTGGAATTATTTTATTTTCTAGAACATCATAAATGCTTTGGCTATCTGCTCTATCTTGTGTTTCATAGTCAGAATATTCACTATTACTTCCAATTGTCCATCCATTTTTGCTGTTATAACCTTCTGCCCACCAACCATCTAGCACACTAAAGTTAACAACACCATTAACAGAGGCTTTTTGACCGCTAGTGCCAGATGCTTCCATAGGTCTTCTTGGTGTATTTAGCCAAACATCTACACCACTAACTAAATATCTTGACATTGCAATATTATAGTTTTCTAGTAAAAATACTTTACCTTTAAATTGTGGCTTCATAGAAATTTCATGTATATATTTAATTAGGTCTTGACCTTCTTTATCTGCTGGATGTGCTTTTCCTGCAAATATAATTTGTACTTTACGATTTTGGTTATTTAATATTTGGGTTATTCTTTCTAAATCTTTAAAAATTAAAGTTGCTCTTTTATATGTTGCAAACCTTCTTGCAAAGCCAATTGTTAATGCTTCTGGGTCTAAACATGAAACTATTTGCATAATTTCATTATAAGGGTATCCGCTTCTTCTTAATCGTTCAATGGTATTTTCCCTTACAATAGATAACATTTTTTCTTTTCTTTGCATATGTGCTGTCCATAGTTCTTTATTAGGAATATCTACAATTTTTTTCCATACTTCATCATCATAAATTTTATCTTGCCAATATGGAATTAAATATTTGTTATATAATTTTTTAAGTGTTGGTGCAAGCCATGAGCATGTATGAATTCCGTTTGTTATATGTGTAATTGGAGATTCGTTTGCAGCAATTTCTGGCCAAACCTCTCCAAATAACTCTCTTGAAACTGCCCCGTGCAATTTACTAACACCATTTTTCTTGCCTGCTACTTTTAAGGCTAATATTCCCATATTAAATCCACTATCTAATGGTGCATTAGGTTTCATACCCATTTCAAAAAATTCTTGTTTTGTAATTCCAAGTTTATCCCAAAAGTTTTTAAAATATTTCTCTACTAAACTTAATGGAAAAATATCATTTCCTGCTGGAACTGGTGTATGTGTTGTAAATACTGTTTTAGAAGACACAATATCTCTAGCTAAATTATATGATATTTTCTTTTCTTTCATTAATGTATAAATTAATTCTAAAATTAAGAATGATGAATGGCCTTCGTTCATGTGATATACTGTTGGTTTAAAACCTAGTGCATTTAAAAGCGCAACTCCACCTTGACCAAGTGCAATTTCTTGCCTTATTCTCATTTCTTGGTCGCCACCATAAAGTGTTTTGGTAATATCACGGTATTCTGGTAAATTTTCTTCTATATCACTATCTAATAAATATAGTTCAATTCTTCCAACATTAATTTTCCATGCTTTTAAATATAGCTTTTTCTTTGGAAATTGAATTGCTACTATAATATCCTCATCATTAACATCTTTTACTTTTTTTAATGGCAAATTATCTATATCTATATTATAGTATTCTGTTTCTTGCATTCCGCTACCATTAATTTTTTGATGGAAATAACCGTTTTTATATAATAAACCTACTGCTACTAAAGGAATTCCTAAATCACTAGCAGATTTTAAATGGTCGCCAGATAAAATACCCAAACCACCAGAATATATTGACAAAATTTGATCTAATCCATATTCTGCCGAAAAATATGCAATTAGGTCTGTACGGTTATTTGGATATTCTTTTGCAAACCATGTATTTTTACTTTTTATATAATTTTCAAAATTTTCTACAACTTTATCATAAGATTTTAAAAACTCTGAATCTTGTGCAGCTTGTTCTAGCTTTTCTTGTGTAACTAGTTTTAAAAATTTAACTGGGTTTTTATCTATTCTTTCCCATAAATCTATATCCATTTTTTTAAATAATTTTAAAAATTCTGTATTCCATGACCACCATAAATTGTAACTAATTTCTGATAGTTTTTCAATTCTTTTAGGTAATTGTGGGTTTACTGTAATATGGTTAAATACATACATTGTATTCTCCTCCTTTGTATTTTAACATTTTTGCTTTTGTTTACTTTTATTATCTATTAACTTGTTAAATTTGTCAATTATTTTATTTCTAAAAATTCTATTTCTTTTTTAGAATATTGTTCTGGCTTTAGTCCTACTTTTGTGCGCATTTTATCTAATAATAGTACTGTTATTATTGTAAGTACACATCCTACTACTAGTAATGTATTAGAAGCATTTGTAATTCTTAATAAAAATGATGCTAAAAATAATATGCCTGCCCTTGCTATACTTTCAATTAAGTTATATGCAGATGTTATTTTGTTTCTTACAGAAGATGTAGTAAAATTGTTTAAATATCTTCTAATTAAAGTATAAAATGGTCCTTTAGCAACAAATTGTATTAAAAACATTAGTAAAACTAAATATAGGGTTATTTTAAATGGCAAATCTACTATTATAAAAAATCCTATTAAAATACAAGATATTGTTGTTGGAATAGATAAATAAGCCAGTGTTTTATTCTTATATCTATTATGAATTCTATTTTGGTTTTTAGCAGCTATGCCAGATATAATTCCAAGCACTGCAAAAATAACACCAAAATATTGTCTTCCTATTCCCATTTGTTGTAATATTCCACTTCTTAAGCTAATTAATGCAGACAAAAGTCCTGAAAAAAATGCACCAAATATTATTAAATATTTTAACCTTTTAGACTGTAGCATATATCGAATAGAATGTCTTAAATCTTTTATATAAGTTTTTGCACTAACTACTGGCTCTTCAGATGCTTTATTAACTTCTTTAAATTTAAAAGATAATGCAGTAGCCATTATACAAAATATTAAACATAAAACCAATGGGATATATCCATTTACAACAAATAAAAAGCCAGAAGCCAGTGTTGTAATAGCATCTGCGTAATAATACCATGCAGTACCCTTTCCATCTATTTTTGAAAATTTATTTCCTCTTTTTTCATCTCTTGGTAAACTATCATATAATAAATTGGCTTCTGCCACACCTTTTATATCAAATGCAACTGCTGATAAAAACTGACCTATTATAATATAAAGAAAATTTTGTGCAACTATATAAGTCAAAATTGAAAACACATTAAACATATTTGCTATAATCAAGCTATTTCTTTTACCTACTTTATTTATTAAGGCCGTAAGTGGCATTAAAAGAATGAATTTAAATATTGGAAAAAAAGCTTCTGATAATAAAACATCAGCAGCATCTATATTTTTTATTTGAGTGAAAAATATAAAACTAATTGCATAATAAAATAGTAAGTCCCATGAAAACATTTTATAAATGGGATACAATTTTATATTATATTCTTCTTTTGTATTTTTCAAAAGATCACCTTCCAAACTCAAAAAAATTATACCGATACTTGCCATAATATGTCAAGTATTATTAATTTAATTTTTAGGAAATTTTAAGAAAATTTTAATAGCTTTTTTGTAGTAAAAATTGTATAATAAATTTAAATAAAAAAATATGGAGATAAAAATGAAAAAATTAGTTTTAAAAATTTTATTAATTCTTTTTATTATAATATTAATTGCTGGTGGCTTTATTATATATCAAGGACATGCCTTATATAAAAGTGTTTTAAATGAAGTTAGTTTAGAAGCTAAAATAGAAAAAGTAAAGCAGGATAAGACTTATGTTTTACTAGACAATATTCCTAATTATTATAAAAATGCTGTTGTTTCAGTTGAGGATAGACGTTTTTATGAGCATGGACCTGTTGATTTTATTGCTATTGCAAGAGCTATTTTTACTAATGTACGCTATGGAGAATTTTTACAAGGTGGCAGTACTATTACACAACAAGTAGCCAAAAATTTATATTTTATTGGTATTGATGCTAATGTTATGTATAGAAAAGTTGCTGAAATTTTTATGGCTTATGATTTAGAAAAAAACTATTCTAAAGATGATATTTTAGAGTTATATATTAATACTATTTATTTTGGTGATGGATATTATGGTATTGAGGAGGCATGTAATGGTTATTTAGATAAAAATTCTAATGATATGACATTGTATGAGGCAACCATGATGGCTGGTATTCCTAATGCTCCTAGCCTTTATGCTCCTACTGCTAATTTAGCTCTTACTTTAAGTAGGCAAAAAAAGGTAGTTACTACAATGGTTGAAAATGAATATTTAACACAAGAAGAAGCAGATAAAATATTAAATATGCAGCCTAAAAATATGCAATAATTACTAACAAACAATAGCCATTCACGTAGTGTGAATGGCTATTGTTTATAAAGCTGGTGCAAAACAACTTTACAGATGTTTCACCCCAACTATTGACATTGAACCAAAGCATTTTAATACATAATTATAAGTAAGCAACAATGCTTACTTGTTTTGGTGCCTAAGTAAGGGCGTATGCGAAAAACATCACTTGCAAAAGCACCTTATTATCCGTTTCAAAATTAGTTATAGCAATAATTTCAAAAAAATGTATACACGCTTTTGAAATTTTGCTACTTTTATTGTATTTTAAATTTAACATAATTTTTTATATTTGGCAATACTTTTTAAAAAAAATCTGCCACTAGTGGCAAATTTCTTTAATTTAATTAGTTTTTAGTATTCTAATTGTTCTTTTTTTCTGACATACATTACTTTTATTTTATATTGAGCTCTATATGGAGTAGGCATAGTAGTAGACCAACCCGTAATGAACTCATTAACTTTCAATATTAAATCTATTTTATTTTCTTCTTCTGTCGGTCTAGACTGTATTTTGCTTAATTGTATATTATTTTCTGTCCTTATTACTATTTCATCTTTAGTTATATCTTTTATTTCTGTCTCTCCATTAAAATTGAAGATATTACCCTTTCCAACATCATATAAGTTTATCTGTTCAACTACCCCACCTACATAATTACTTTCAATTCTTATTCCACATACTAAATCAAAATTTTCTGTTTCATCATCAGCTATATTTAATTTTTCAAAATCAGTAAAATGTATATATTCTTCGACATTATATTCATCATCATTTTCTTCTAATACTTTTTTGTTTTCTATTTCTTTTAATTTATTAATTGCTTTGTCATATCCTTGAATAGCAGATTTCCTTATTAATTCTAAGCCTAATTCTTTATTCTTTATAATCTCCATTCCATTTTCATATCCTTCAAAATATAATGAACCCAAAACATATTGAGCCATATAATCTTCTTTATCTGATGCTTTTTTTAACCAATATACTGCTTGTGCATCATTTGATTGTATTCCTCGACCTTGCAAAAATGCTTGTCCTAAAGCATATTCAGCAAAAGTAAAACCTTTTTCAGCAGATTTTTTATAATACTCATATGCTAATGACAGATTCTGTTCTATACCATATCCATTATCATACATGTATCCTAAATAATAAAGAATATTTCCATCTATATCTTCATTTTTAATTTCATTAAATTTTTCAAATGCAATGTTAAAGTCTTGTTTAATATAATCATTTCCAAAATAATACATACAAGCAATATTAAATTTCGACTCGAAATCATTATAATTATTCGCTAAATCACTGTAAATTTTATATGCTTTTTCTATATTCTTTTCTATTCCATCTCCATTTTCATATTTATGGGCTAATTCTTTCATTGCATTTTCATTTCCAATACTAACTTGTTTCATCAGTTCATTTATATCATTATTTTGCACAGAATTTCTAGCATACTTATTTAATCCTTCCTCAACTAATTGTATCACACTTTTTAAAGGTTTATCGCTATTAATAATATCTACATTACTTGTAAAGACTTGTAAGTCACAATTACTATTAAGTTTATTTATATTGTTTAAAATTATATTTTTTATAGTGTTTATATCTTTAATTTGTTCTAATAAATTATTAATACTTATTCTGTTTCCATTAGTTAAGTTAGAAAGTATAAGTAATCCCAAAAAACTTCTTGCTGAATCTGACCAAAATCTATCTTGCCTATATTCATCAATAATCTCAATTACAAATTTTGTTATTCCGTTTATTAACTTATTTGTTATACCATTATTATTAAATTCTTGGTTAATGCTTTCTTCATAATTAAAGTCACTATTACTATTTTTATTACTATCATTTTGAATGATATCTTCATTTTTTATGAATGCTACAAAGTTATTATAAAAATCCTGCCAGTTGTTAGGATAATATTCTATTCCCGCATATCTTTTCGTTCCATTATTAGCTGTTTTTATTAAAATAGACCACTTTGCTTCTGGACTAATACTTCTTACAAAAAAATTATCATTCCATTCATTTGAAATTGATACTAGATAATTTACAAATTTATAGAATCTATCTTTATTCATATTATCTTTTCCAACTAGTTTTGTCCCATCTGTAAAATGCTTAATTTCGTTTTCATTTATTCTAAATTTATCATTACCTATAACTATTACTAATTCACTAACATCTTGTGAAAAATATATTATTTTATCATTCTTTTCCATATAATCTCCTACTACTTATTTTTTCTACTAAAAATATCTCTGATTTTATCTAATATTCTTTTAAAAATAGATTCTTTATATTCAACCATTGTTACTGTATTACTAATATTTTCATTATTAGAAATAGCTTGTTTTCTGTTTTTAAAAATATTATCTGGATTATATTTTTCGTACTTTTCTTTTTCTAATTGCTCCATATCATATTTTTCTTTAGCT
>CANQGW010000017.1 GCA_947623555.1 uncultured Clostridia bacterium | reverse complement strand
GAAAAATTGACAAAAAAATTAAGCATTTTTAATGCTTACATAGATTTTTTTTATTTGCAACTGTCAAATTCCCGAAAAGATAAGGATATTTTTTATATACAATATCAAAATTTAATAACTAAAATGGAAGTATTATTTTAAATTGATTTTATTAAAAAAATATAGTATAATTAAAAGGTAGTAAGCTAGACAGTCGCGTATAGCACAGCCGAAAGGCAGCGTACGAGGAAAGTCCGGGCTCCATAGAGCAATGATGCTGGATAACGTCCAGTGAGGGAAACCTTAAGGAAAGTGCAACAGAAAATAACCGCCTATTTTTAGGTAAGGGTGAAAAGGCAGGGTAAGAGCCTACCGCTAGTATGGTGACATACTAGGCATATGTAAACCCCATCTGGAGCAACACCGAGAAGGAAGGTTAAGACTGCTCGTCGTCTTCCATTTGGTGGCATGATGCTTACAGTAATGTAAGTACTAGATAAATGACTGTCCTAGACAGAACCCGGCTTATAGGCTTACTATAAAATTTTCATATCATTTGGTAAATTAGAATTATAACATACTTTATTTTTAGTAATTGGATGTATAAATGAAATAAAAGATGAGTGTAAAGCTTGTCTACCTATAAAGTTTGAAGAAGAGCCATAAAGAGTATCACCTAAAATGCTATGCCCAATATATGCAAAATGTACACGAATTTGATGGGTACGTCCAGTTTCTAATATACATTCAACTATATCAAAATTTTTTTCTTTATTAGAATTAATAACACGGAAGTGGGTAATAGACCTGCTTCCGAGTTTTATTTACACATCTTTCAATAATACTGCCTTCTTTTCTAGCAATTGGGGCATCAATACTGCCTTTAACTTCTTTTAAATGTCCATTAACAATAGCAATATATTTTTTAACAAAAAGGTTTGACTTCATTTGTTTTATTAAACATTCTTGAATGTACTCATTTTTAGCAAATATAACTAATCCAGAAGTATCTTTATCTAACCTATTAACAGGTCTTATTTTTTTCTTAAGGTCAATTTCATCAAAATAAAAACGCACACCATTAGAAAGGCTATCTTCGTAATGTTCCATTGATGGATGAACAGGAACATTAGCAGGCTTATCAATTACTAAATAGCAGTCATCTTCATATATAATACTTAACGGCATTTTATTAGGAACAATATTAGAATTATTTTCGTCATAATTTAAGTCACATTCAATTACATCACCAATGTTAATGCTATGATGAACATACGTAGCTTCATTATTTAGGCTTATTTTTTGCATGTTTTTTAATTTAAGTAAAAGTCTATCAGACATAGAAAATTCTACTTTTAAAACTTCTTTAACATTTTTATAAGTATTATCTATAACAGTATAACTTAATTTCACTTTAAATCCTCCAATGTCGATTTTTGTTATATTCTGACATACGAAATTAATTGACAAGCACTTAATTTATATGTTATATAAATTACAGTAATAAAACTATTTCTTGTGTTCTAAAATATAAGAAGCTTCTAAATCAGCTTCATGTAGGGCAAGAGCCAAAGGATATTTTTCATAAACATTACCTATAGTACCATATAATTCTTTAGGCTCTGTAAAGCCCATGTGCCAACGGATAGCATACATTTCTTCTAAACTTAAATCAATAAATTTACTAATCATCATAACAGACTTTTCGCCATGCCCATAAGGTATAGTGTCATTTATAGTATAATATGGCTCTTTAACCCAAACACCATCTTCATTTTTTCTATTACGATAATCAACTGTATAATAATTTGCCTTGCAAAGGTCATGAAGAAGTGAAATTAAAATAACAGTTTCACTAGTTACATTAACAATGCCTGCATAAGGTTTATGAAGTAACTTTTCTTTTAATAAATTATAAACATTTAAACTATGCTCTAACAAGCCACCTTCATAATTTCCATGAAATCTTGTACTTGCAGGTGCTTTAAAAAAATCTGTTTTTTCAATATAAGAAATTAATTTATCCATACCATCTCTATTTACTTGTTTCAATAATTCTAAAAATTGTTCTTTCATATTATTTATTCATCCTTTCTAAATACAAATTTTATAATATTATACATTAAAGAAAAAAACAAGTCAAAACAAAAGAAATTCTAATTGACCAATTATATAATTTATAGTATGATAAAGAAAAAATAGAAAGGTAAATTAAATATGAAAATATTAACTGTTGGTGATATTGTAGGTGAAAATGGACTAGATAAGCTAAAACAAATATTACCAAAATTAAAAGAAGAAGAAGAAATAGACTTTACAGTTGTAAATGCTGAAAACGTATCTGGAGGAATGGGTATTACATTAAAGGCTTGGAACGAACTAAATAAACTTCCAATAGATGTATTTACTATGGGAAACCACACATGGGCTAAAAAAGACATATTTACTTTTATAGATCACCCTAAATTAATTAGACCTGCAAATTACTCAAAAGGAGTACAGGGAAAAGGCTACAATATATATAATTGCAACAATAAAAAAATAGCAGTTATTAACTTAATAGGTAGAACAGACATGGCAGTACTATCTGAAAATCCATTTACTGTTATAGAAGAAATTATACAAAAAATACAAAATAAAGTAGACTATATTATAGTAGATTTTCATGCAGAAGCTACAGCCGAAAAAATAGCAATGAAATACTTTTTAGATGGTAAAGTAAACATTTTAGTTGGTACCCACACACATGTACAAACGGCAGATGAGGAAATTACTGGGCTTGGTATGGGGTATATTACAGATTTAGGAATGACAGGACCTAAAAAATCTGTTATAGGAATGGAAGTAGAAGCATCAATAAAAAGATTTTTAACTTCACTTCCAGAAAGATACAAACTAGCAGAAGGTGCATCTATATTTAATGGTTGTATTTTTGAAATAAATGACGAAAACTGTAAAGTAGAGAAAATAAAAAGAATTTATTTAAATTAACTGACAAAAAATGTAAAAAATAATCAATAAAAACTTCCACTTTTTTCCAAAAAATACTAGACAAAATTAAAAATATATATTATAACTATATTTGTTCGCGAAACAAAAAAATAAAATTATAGGAGGCAAGAATGGAAGTTTTAAAAATCTCATCAAAGTCAAATCCAAATTCAGTAGCAGGGGCTATTGCTGGTTTGGTAAAAGAATCAAGTAAAGCAGAAATGCAAGCAATTGGAGCAGGAGCACTAAATCAAGCAGTAAAAGCTATTGCAATAGCAAGAGGGTTTGTTGCACCAGCAGGTGTAGACCTAGTTTGTATACCAGCCTTTGCAGAGGTTGAGGTAGAAGGTGAAGACAGAACTGGAATTAAATTGATCGTAGAAAGCAGAAAATAGTTCGTTTTCTAATATCATTTTATATAAGGGGGCACAAAAATAGTTATTCTATTTTTGTGCTTTTTTTATTAAAATTATGTATGGATAATTGCAAAAAGTAACAATATATTATATGATAACAAATAAGAAGGAGAAAACATGAAACAGCAAAAGTCAAAAATAGTTATTATTATATTAATATTATTTATTGTAGGAGTTTCTGTGTATTTTGCCATAACACAAAATATAAACAAAGAAGAAGAAAAGCAAGAAGTTACCTATCAAACAATTAATATGATTACAAGCTTTAGGCTTGGTATATCAGAATATGATACAATAAATCCATATATAACTTTAAATAGAGAAATACTTTATATAGATACTTTACTATATGAGCCATTATTAAACATTACTAAAGACTACAATATAGAAGGGTGTTTAGCAAAAGAATGGTCTAAAGTAGATCAAAAAAGTTATGTAATAAAATTAAAAGAAAATATCAAATGGTCAAGTGGAGCAAGTTTTACTGCTAAAAATGTTAAAGATGCAATTGAAATGGTGCAAAATAATAAAAACTCTGTATATTATGAAAATGTAAAAGATATTAAAAAAGTAGAAGTTATAGATAGTAGCACAATTCGTTTAGAATTAAATAAAGAAATTCCATTTTTTGAATATAATTTAATTTTTCCAATAATTTTACCTAATTCAAATACACCAATTGGAACAGGAAAATATAAAATTAGTAAACTTCAAAAAGATAAAATTGAGCTTACAATAAATGAACAGTCAAATGAAAGTCAAAAGCCAAATATAAAAAATATTACTATTAACTTATATGAAACAATGGGAGAAGTATACAACGCCTTTAAATTAGGCAACATTGATTTTTTGCATACAACAAACCAAAATGCACAAGAATATATTGGCAGTATGGGATATGGAAAAAGCGAATATATGGGAAGAGAATATGACTATTTAGCATTAAATTGTAATGATACTATTTTAAAATATCCTGAAGTAAGAAGGGCAATTAGTTTGGCAATAGATCAAGAAAAAATAGTAGCAAACACTTTAAAAAATAAAGCCTATAGCACATATTTACCATTAGAAGAAAATCATTATTTAGTAAAAGAAAGTCAATTAACTAAAACAACAAATTTAGAAGAAGCAAAAAAAATATTAGAAGAAAATGGCTGGAAATATGAATATGGTATTTGGAAAAAGGAAATAGATGGCATAACCAAAAGCATAAATATCACATTATCTGTTAGTAAAAGTAATAATCAAAGGGTAGAAGTTGCAAAAGAAATAAAAAAACAGTTAGAAACATTAGGAATAAAAGTATCAATAGAGGAAATATCAGATGCTAAATACCAAAGCTACTTAACTAATAAAAATTATGAAATATTATTTACAGGTATATATACTTCTCTTTCACCAGACATAAGTTCATTTTTTGAAAAAGGAAACATTGCTAATTATGAAAATGAAGAAATTTCTAATATACTAGAAGATTTAAATAATATTACAGATATATCACTTCAAAAGGAAAAATATAAGCAAATGTTAAACATTTATTTAAAAGAGGCACCATATATAAGCTTATACAGAAACCAAAATTTAATAGCATATAATAATGATTTTAGAGGTGACGTTACACCTAATAATTATAATATATATTACAATTTTGAACAGTGGTATAGGGAGCAATAAAGTATTAAATAATTAATAAAATTTTTAAAAAAGTCTTGACAATATTTTTTTATAAGATATAATTAACACAAACATACGTTTTAATAATAGGAGGAAATAATAATGAGTAATGAAAATTCAGAAAAAATGAAAGCATTGGAGGCAGCACTTGGTCAAATCGAAAAACAATTTGGAAAAGGTTCTGTTATGAAGTTAGGTGACTTTACAGCAATGAATGTAGAGGCAATTCCAACAGGGGCTTTAAGTTTAGATATTGCATTAGGAATAGGTGGTATTCCTAGAGGTAGAATAATAGAAGTATTTGGTCCAGAATCTTCTGGAAAAACAACAATGGCACTACATATGATAGCAGAAGCACAAAAAATGGGTGGCGAAGCAGCATTTATAGATGCAGAGCATGCGTTAGACCCAGTATATGCAAAACATTTAGGTGTAGATATTGATAATCTAATAGTATCTCAACCAGACACTGGAGAGCAAGCATTAGAAATAGCAGAGGCTTTAGTTAGAAGCGGAGCATTAGATATAATTGTTGTAGACTCTGTTGCAGCTTTAACACCAAAAGCAGAAATAGATGGTGACATGGGAGATAGCCATGTTGGTTTGCAAGCAAGGCTTATGTCACAAGCATTAAGAAAACTAGCAGGTGTAATTAATAAATCTAAATGTGTTATAGTATTTATAAACCAATTAAGGGAAAAGGTTGGTGTTTTGTTTGGTAACCCAGAAACAACTCCGGGAGGTAGAGCATTAAAATTCTATGCTTCAGTTAGGTTGGACATTAGAAGAATAGAAAGCATTAAACAAGATGGTGAGGTTATAGGTAACCGTACTAGAGTAAAAGTTGTTAAAAACAAAGTAGCACCACCATTTAGAGAAGCTGAATTTGACATTATATATGGAAAAGGTGTATCAAAAGAAGGTAATGTATTAGATATAGCTGTTAATTTAGACATTATTGAAAAAAGTGGTTCTTGGTTTAGCTATAAAGGTGAAAGAATTGGGCAAGGTAGAGAAAATGCAAAAGCATATTTAGCAGAAAACCAAGCTGTATTACAAGAAGTAGAAACAAAAATTAGAGAAAACTATGCTACTGCTTTTGAAAAAAGTTTAGGAGATAGCGAGCAAGATGAAGAGCAAGATGAAGAGCAAGATGTAGAACCAGAAGAATAAATAAGGAGCAGAAGCCTTAATGAAAAACTTTGAAGATTTTATAAAAGAACATCCTAATATAAAAGCAAGTTCTAAATTATATGAACATACTAATCAAAGTAGTGAAACTAACATTGAAAAAAACAAAGCTACTAATGAAAAGTATGCTAGTATAGAAGAATTTGACAAAATTAAAACTAAAGTTTTAAAATATGTACTATATAAAAAAAGAACAGAGCAAGAAATAAGGCAAAAATTTTTATCTACTGTAGATCAAAATGTATTAGAAGATGTCGTACAAAACTTAAAAGAAAATGGTTATATTAATGATTTTTCATATATTGAAAGAGCAGTAAACGAATTTATGGCAATAAAAACACTTTCAATTAAAGAAATGAAAATAAAGCTATATTCAAAAGGAATTAGCAATAATATAATAGACGAATACTTTAATGAAAATCAAGAAACATTAGAGCTATATGAAATTTCTTGTATTAAAAAAATAGTTTCAAAAAAGAAAACTAATATGGATGACGAAGAAATACAAAACTATTTGTATAAAAAAGGCTATAAAAATGAAAATATTAAAATTGCTTTCGAAGAACTAGAAAATTAAGCATAATAGATGGAGGAATAAAGGTGCCAAACATACTAACACTAGAAACTAGCAAATATAAAGTTAAAATAGATAATTTTGAAGGACCATTAGACTTACTATGTCATTTAATAGACAAAAACAAAATGGATATTTGTGATGTAAAAATTAGTGATATATCAGATCAGTATATAAATTACTTAAACGAAATGCAAGAACTAAATTTAGAAATTGCAAGTGAATTTGTAGTAATGGCATCTACTTTACTTTATTTAAAATCAAAAACACTTCTTCCAAATGTAGTAGAAGATGAAAAAGAACTTACAGAAGAAGAACTTTTGAGAAGAATTATAGAATATAAAAAATATAAAGAAATTACAAAACAGCTAAAAGAGTGTATGGAGCAAAATTCAACAAGAGTATTTAAAAATGCAGAAATAATAGAACTACCAAAACAAACATTAGAAGAAAATTATACAATGCAGCAAATCTTTGAAACATATAAATCATTAGTAGAAAAAAATTCGCAAAAAATAAATCAAAATGCAAAAAACATTGAAAAAATAGCAATTACCGATACATATACAGTGGAGAGCAAACTAAAAGTAATGTTTAAAGAATTAATACATAAAAAGAAGTTTATTTTTAATAAGCTATTTTCACTAAAAAAATGTAATAATCAAGAAGTAGTTACAGCATTTACAGGCCTTTTAGAATTATCTAGAAGAAACAAGGTAACCACAAGCCAGCAAAAGCTTTTTGGAGATATTACTGTAGAAAAGGCCAAAAGGGTGTAATTTTAAACAAATGAATTTTTAATATATGTAACAAAAAAAGAATATAAATTGTTTTTTCGGCTCGCAGCGCCCTCACTAAAGTGAGATTACCCTACTCGCCTGCAAAAACTAATTTATATTCTTTTATATATTTATAGGAAAAATTTTTATATTTGTATAAAATTACCAAAAAAGGGAAAACTAATATCAAAATAACTTCACACTTTATAAAAAGGAGGTTATAAAATGATATTAGTTTTTATTTTACTTGGAATTATCACCCTTTTAGCATTCATCTTATTCTTGTTAGTCATATCTACTTTAAAAATAGAAGTAGAAAAATTAACATTAACCAATATGAAGCAAAACCACAAGCCAGACTATAGTATTAAAATTGCATTATGTTTAAACAATATAAATTGGCTTTGGGTTACTTTAACAGATGAAAGAATAGAAAAATTAATTGCTAAAATACCATTTTACAAAATAGATTTTAAAAAATTAGAAAATGACTTTACTTTTGATGACATTAAAACATTAGGAAAATTACATATTATAATATCCAAGTTAAAATTAAAAGCATCATTAGGCTTTGAAAGTCCAATACTTACAGCTTTTACAATTTCATTCATTTCATCTGCTATAGCAATAGCACTTCCGCATTTAATAAAAAAATGGGAAAAAGAGCGTTATGTATATGTAATACAACCAATATATCAAAATAAAAATTTATACAAAATCAAGCTAAATTGTATAATTAAGCTAAAAGTGGTTAATATTATAAATGTAATATATATTTTTATAAAGAAAGGAAAAAGTGATAAAAATGAGCGAACAACATCCAATAGAAAACCTTATGCTTACAGCCATGAATAGCATACAAGATATGATAGATGTAAATACTATTATAGGTGAGCCAATAGAAACTAGCAATAATATTGTTATTATTCCTATTTCAAAAGTTGGCTTTGGCTTTGCGGCAGGTGGTAGTGAATTTAAAGGAGAAACAATTGACGAATATAGTAAAAAGGACAAGCAAGAAGAAATTCAATACCGTTTACCATTTGGTGGAGGAAGTGGAGCAGGTGTATCTATTTCACCAGTTGCCTTTTTAGTAGTACAGCAAAACAATGTAAAACTTTTACCAGTAGAACATTGCTCATCTATTGATAAGCTTTTAGATTATGTACCTGATCTAATAGAAAAAATAAATAGTTTTTTAAACAAAAATATGCAAAACAAAAAAGAAGAAAAAAAGGAAGAATTAAAAAGTAAAGAAAGAGCAAGAAGAGAATTAAATGAAACATTAGAAGATATAGCAGTTCATACACCTAATAATGTAATAGCTAAAACAAGACCAAAAAGAAATAAAATTCCACACGAAAATAATGTATCATATGATTATGAATATGACGAAGTAGAAGATGAAGATGACGAAAACCAGTATGATGAATAATATATGATAAATACTTTAAATTAAGCATAATAAGTAAGTTTATTATATATGTTTACTTTTAAATGGTTAAGTAAAAAAATTTAAACCTAATTATGAGCAAAGAATAAGAAGTGATATTAATTATTCTTTGCTCTTTTCTGGTGGAAAATATTCAATAATATCACTAATTTCACAATCAATAGTTTTGCAAATTCTAGCTAATAAATTTAGGTCAACTTTTTGCATATCATTGTTACAATATTTCAAAAGTTGTTTATAATGGATTTGTGCATTTCTAGATAAGCTAGAACGGCTAATTTGATGCTTTTTTAGAAATTCATCTAATTTTAAATTTACATGTCCCCATTCTTCCAATATATTTCACCTCTAAAAAATATTATCACAAAAAGTAGCTCTGCCACAATTAGCAATAAGCCTACTATGCGTAAGCATATAAAATTGATAGATAAGTATTGACACAAAAATTCAAATAATATATACTATGCCTAGTAGGCATACACATATCAACAACAAAAAGTCACTAGTATAATATCTAAAAATTAGTAAAAACTAAAGAAAAAGGAGGAAGAAGTGTTGAAAAACAAAGGAATAACGTTAATTGCATTAGTAGTAACAATAATAGTTTTATTAATATTAGCCGGTGTAAGTATAACAGCAGTATTTGGAGATAATGGGATAATAAGTGGAGCACAAAAAGCAAAAGAAAAAACAGATGAAGCTGTAAAAAATGAAAGAAAAGATTTAACAGAGCTTTTTGATGAACTAGATAGTATGTTAACAGGAGGAGAAGCAACAAAAGTAACAGATAGTACGCCAAAAGAATTAGCAGGAAAAGGAACAGAAGAAGAACCATATTTGATAGAAAGTATAGAAGACCTAGTAACATTTTCTAACAATGTAAATGAAGGAAATAGTTATGAAGAAAAGGTAGTAAAACTAGGAATAAACCTAGATTTTAACTCAACTTTGTCGTATGTGGATTACACAAGAACAGATTATGGAGATATAAATAAAGCAAGTGGTACAGAAGAATTAAAAACAGAGTTAACAACAGGAGGCGGATTTATACCGATAGGAAATAATAACCATCAATTTAAAGGAAGTTTTGATGGAGGAGCGCATACTATAAAAAACCTATATATAAATGAAGAAGAAAGTAATTATATGGGTTTATTTGGTTACTGCGGAGATAAAAGTAGTATAAAAAATATAGTAATATCAAATGTAAATATAACATCAACAAAAAACTATGTAGGAGGATTAGTAGGAAGAAACTATGGAACAATAGATAGAGTAAAAACAGAAGGTGGAGAAATAACAGCAAAAAAATATGTAGGAGGAATAGTAGGAGATACAAAACAAGAAGGAAACAAAGTTACATCATGTAATAATGATGGAGAGATAACAGGAAAACGACATGTTGGGGGAATAGCAGGTTATAGTGAAAAAAGCATAGTAGATAATTGTAATAATAATGGAATGATAATAGGAGATGGTGTGTTAAGCAGTGAAGACAGTCAATATCATGTAGATGCAGGCGGAATAGTGGGATATGCAACGAGCCAAAGTGAAATAAGAAATTCACATAATTATAACGAAGTAAAAACAATAGCAGAAACAGGTAAAACTAAAATAATAGTTGGAGGAATAGTTGGACTAGCAAATACTAACTCTACAATATATAACTGTTATAATGAAGGAAAGATAGGAACTTTAGAAAATGGCATAGAACAAGTAGGCGGAATAAGTGGAGCATTAGGCTCTGAATCTACAATAAAACAATGTTATAATAAGAAAGAAATAAATGGGCAAAGATATGTTGGCGGTATAGCAGGGTTAACAGGATATTTATCAACTTCTACTATAGATAATTGTTATAATACAGGAGAAGTAAAAGGAATTACTAACAACATCGGGGGAATATGTTATGTACATTCTAATACAACTGGTACTACAATAACAAATTGTTATAATACAGGAAATGTCAGTGCAACAAACAAAGGCAATAATACTTATATACGGAGGAATTGCAGGAACAGGAAATTTAGAAAATACAACAGTTACAAATTGCTATTATTTAGAAGGTACATGCGCAGGTGCAGTAAATTTACAAGATATAAATGAAACCGCTGAAAGCAGAACAGAAGCCCAAATGAAAGATATTGATGTACCAGAAGGAACTGCATCATTTGTAGACAAACTAAATGCAGAAAATGAAGAACCAGTTTGGGTAAAAGATACAGAAAATAAAAATAACGGTTACCCAATATTAAAAGAAAATTAGATTTTGAAATAATATTTATAGCTTAACTAAATATTTCATACATTTTATAAAAAAATAATAAAAAGTCAAAGTCGAAATAGGTCACAATATGGCATACGAAATATGTTGAAATTATGGAAATAACATGGTATAAATAATGCATATAAAGCAAAAGTGCATTCTTTATACTTTTTTATATAATTAGTATGAAGAATATAAATTAGTTTTTGTAGGTAAAATGTAATTTTACTTTAAGTAGAGGCTCTACAACCAAAAGAAATAATTTATATTCTTCTTACAATTTTAAAAAATAGCGAAATTTATTTGCTTAAATCTGATATTTTTAAAATCAAGATAATATTTATGAACATACATTATTTTTGAAATTTCTAAAACAAAAACTTATTTCAAAACAAATTTAATCTAAAAAATATCCAAAACAGAAATTAAAAGTAAATCTAAAAGAAGAAGGGAGGGTGTTAATAACTAGCACTTTTGTGAAACATATAAAATAAATTTAACTAAAGTATTGTATCTTAATAAATAGCGTGATACAATAAAGAAAGGAAGAGTAAATGGAAAAAACACAAGAGGTAGAGTTATTACCCTTAACAAATGATTATGTATTTAAAAGGGTATTTACAAAAGATGGGCAAGAAGATATGCTAAAAGACTTTTTAACAGGAATATTAAATGTACAAATAGACAAAATAGAAATAAAAAATGCAGAACTAACCAAAGAACATAAAGATGCCAAAAGAGAAGTATTAGACATAAGAGCAACAATAAACAAAAATAGCTTAATAGACATAGAAATGCAAGTAAAGGATTATCATAATATAGATAAAAGGTCAATGGCGTATGTAACAAAACTGTATTCAGATCAATTAGAGGTAGGAGATGAATATAAAAAACCACTAAAAACGATATCAATAAACATATTAAACTTTAACTATTTTAAGAGAAATACATATCATTCAATAGGGCGAATGAAATTTGAAAAAATAGAGAAAGAAAAATATGTAGATATGGGATATGAAGAAGAAGACGAATATGTAAATGAAGACATAGAGGTACATTATATAGAACTACCGAAATTTAAAGAAAAAAATCCAGGCGTAAATAGCAAACTAGAACAATGGCTGTGGCTAATCTGTGGGAAGGGGGAGAAAGCAGAGATGGCAAAGAAAGAAAATAAAGAAGTAAAGAAAGCATCAGACGTACTACAAAAGATGAGTTTAAGTGAACAAGAAAGATGGCTATATGATTCAAGAAAGTTTAGAGAATGGGACGAAAGAAGCTTAAGGGAATACGAAACAAATGAAGCAAGGCAGGATGGAATAAAACAGGGAATATCACAAGGCGAAAGAAAAGCAAAATTAGAAGATGCCAAAAAAATGCTAGAAGAGGGAGTAGAGTTAGAAATAATAGAAAGAGTCACAGGTTTATCAAAAGAAGAAATATTAAATAAGTAAAAAACAACAAAAAATTTTCTTTAAGTATGAATTAATCCTTTTCCATGAATCCTTGGATTAGAATAACAATCAATAATTCCAATTATTAACGCAGCTATATTCTTCAATTTTTTCTAATACAGCATTTCTAATTAAATCTGATAGGGAAATTATAGAAAAAAGAAAATTGATACCTAAATAATATTTGGTATTGACAAAAGAATTAATATAATATATATTAAACTTAAGGAAACAAGTATGTGAAGAAATAATTAATATATTATTTCACGTTATAAATACTAAAGAAAAGGAGAGCAGTTAATTATGAAAGATGAAGGTATAACACTTACAGTACTTGTTGTTACAATAGTAGTGTTATTAATTTTAGTAGGGGTGTCTATAACAGAGTTAAATGATAATGGTGGAATAGTAAATCAAACAAAAGGAGTAGTAAATGGAACTCTAAAAGAAGAAGAACAGCAAAACCAAGAATTGCAGACTTTAGAAGATGAACAATATAGCATATTGCAAAATGAAACTACTGCCCAAACTGCACCTAAAATAGAAAGTATAACGATAATAAAACATACAAATCCAATAAAAGTGGGAGACACAATAACATTAAAAGCCAACATACTTCCCGAAAATGCAGTAAAGAAGGTACTAATATGGAGTAGTAGTAATACAGCTATTGCTACTGTAAACGAAATAACAGGAGAAGTAACTTGCAAAACAGCAGGAAATGTTATAATAAGAGCTAAAGCAACAGATGGCAGTAATGTAGAAGGAACCTGCAATATAACAATATCAAAGTAAAAGTTTTTATGGCAAAGGAAGGAACTAAAAAATGGATAAAAACATGGAAGAAAAAAAAGAAGAAATTATAAAAAAAGGAAACAAAACTTTTTCAGAGTTTAAAAAATTTATTGCAAAAGGAAATGTAATGGATTTAGCAACTGGTGTAATTATAGGATCTGCATTTGGAAAAATTGTATCATCAATAGTAGATGATATATTAATGCCACTTATAGGAATTATAATAGGTGGAATTGACTTTTCAAATTTAACATTAAAAATAGGAGAAGCAACTATAACATATGGCACATTTATACAAAATGTAATTGACTTTTTAATTATAGCTATTTGTATTTTCTTTATTGCAAAAATTATGAAAAAATTAACTAAAAAAGAGGAAGAAGTAAAAGAAGAACCAGCAAAGGAGCCAAATACAGTTTTACTAGAAGAAATAAGAGATTTATTAAAAGAAAAACAAAATGTAGAATAGTTTTTATAAATTAAAGCCAAAGTATTTTATACATTAAGGCTGTACTATAATAAAATTTTTAAATATAAAAAACTTGCACTTAAAAATAATCATGTGCAAGTTTTTTTATGAATTAATTATTAATATGTTTTATAAATTTATTGAGACTATGTTCTAAAAAGTGAAAACCATTTAGCATAAACATATTCTATCATGGAAAATGCACTTATTTTTTGCACTGATTTTTCTGCAACAATATTTACCTTTCCAATTTCCTCGCCATTCAAAGTATAAGTAATATTACCTAAAATTTGCCCTTCATCAATAGGACTTGAAACAACATCAGGAAGTTCTAAAATTTGTTCTATATTTTTATCTTGACCTTTTGCAATTAAAATTCCGTTTTCAGATTCTAATACAGCATTTACTTTTGGCTCTACACCTTTATTTACGGTAATTTCTTTTAACACATCACCCTTATTTGCAAGCTTTTTATATTCATAACTACTAAATCCATAGTCTAGCAATTTTTGAGCCTCCGAAAAACGAACTGCAGTAGAAGGGGCTTTCATTATTACAGCAATTAAAGATAAATTGTCGCGTGTTGCACTAGCAGATAGGTTATATAGGGCAACAGAAGTAGAACCTGTTTTTAAACCAGTTGCACCTTTATAATTTCTAATTAATTTGTTGGTATTAACTAACTGTGATTTTCCATCTCTTAAAGAATCCATATAAATAGTAGTATATTTAGTAATATCAGGGTGTTTAGTTAAAAGTTCTCTAGACATTAAAGCAATGTCATAAGGAGAAGTTACATGACCATCTTCATCAATACCATGGCAATTTTTAAATGTAGTATCATTCATGCCAAGTTCTTTAGCTTTTTCATTCATTTGCTGAACAAAAGCTTCTTCAGAGCCTGCCAAATATTCTGCCATTGCAACAGTGCAGTCATTTGCAGAAACAACACAAATTGCTTTAAGCATTTCATCAACTGTTAACTCTTCTTTAACATCTAACCAAATTTGTGAACCACCCATATTACTAGCATTTTGAGAACACGGAATTTTATCTGAATAAGAAAGCTTGCCAGAATCTATAGCCTCCATAATTAGTAAAATACTCATTACTTTAGTAACACTAGCAGGTCTTAATTTTTCATGCATATTATGATCATATAAAACTTTTCCAGAATTTTGTTCTATTAAAACAGCACCGCCACATTCTAAACTTAAATTTGTTGTAGATGCAGATGTAGCTACAGCATCTGAACTATTTATTGGCTTGTTTTCAGTAGACCACACAAAAATACTATCACTACAAAAACATGCAGTAGATAAAATGAATAAAAAACAAATAATTATACAAACTATTTTTAAAACTATTTTGTTTTTAAATAGCATAAATACCTCCCAAAATATAAATTAGTAAATTATATTTTGAAAAGGTATTTTTATGACATTTGATATTTAAAAATTTTCATAAGATAGCTTCATAATTCTAACATTAACTTTTTCTTCTGTAACATCTGCATATATTTTAATATCATATCCCGTATTATTTTTAAATTTTAAGTCCAGTTCATCATAAACTACAGTTGCATCTTTTCCTTGTTTTACATACCCAACATCTTTACCATGTTCATGTCTTTCAGTTACATCTAATCCTTTTACTTTTAATACAGCATCATAAATAGTTGTACTAATTTGGCAGTTACCACCACCATAACCTTTAGATTTTTGACCGTTTACAAAAATCCCTGCCTTTTCATAGCCTTTGTCAGGTGTTGGGTTACCAACCGTTTTATTAAAAGAAAATTCCTCTCCGTTTTTAACAATGGTTCCATTTATTTTAGAGCTAGTTAGCTCTAAATTATTGTCGCGGTTATCGTCTTCTACTATAATTTTAGTAGAAAATTTTGAAATTTCAGTTTCTACTAATTGTTTTTCTGTATTAATTTCGGTATTGTTTTCTACATTGGTTTCGCTAGATGTTCGGTCTGCCGTATAATTATTTTGATTATTTGTTTTAGAAAAAAGAAAATAAATAATTAATGCTAGTATTATAATAATTCCAAATATTATAAAAACTAATTGAGAGCCTTTTTTCATCATGTTTCCTCCTATAAAAATTTATTTTCATTAATTATTGTTTTCAAAATTATTAAAAATATTGATAATATTTTTTGAAAAAATGTATAATAATACAAAATAAAAATTTAAAAAATATAGCATAATAACAATGTAAAAAGCAAAAAAAATTTCTTTAAGGTTTATACTTAAAGAAAATTTTTATATATTTATAGTAGCAGTAAAACCCTACAATGTCAAGGAAAAACGGAAAAGTTTTCTAAAAAATTTTTTGAAAAAAATTTTAAAATTTTCCTCATTTTTTGAACCTAAAAAAATGCTTGTAATTAAGCGGAACAGCACCTTGCAAGCATTTTTACCTTTTCTTTAAGTATAAACCTTAAAGAAAAGTTGCAAAGGAGGAAAAAGTGTTGAAAAACAAAGGAATAACGCTAATTGCATTAGTAGTAACCATAGTGGTTTTATTAATATTAGCAGGAGTAAGTATAACAGCAGTGTTTGGAGAAAATGGAATAATAAGTGGAGCACAAAAAGCAAAAGAAAAAACAGATGAATCTATAAAACAAGAGCAAGAGGATGTAGGAAAACTAGTTAATCAATTAGAAGAGTTTGAAAGAGAAGGTTTACCAGATACAGTAAAAGAAGCAATACAAAAAGGAACAATATTTACTGTAAATAAGCAAATAAAAGACGAAAGTGGAAAGACAATGACAGTGCCAAAGGGGTTTAAAGTAAAAGAAGGAACAACTATAGATGAAGGTGTAGTAATAGCAGATAGTGAAGGAAATGAATTTGTGTGGGTGCCTTGTACAGTAGATGAATATAAAAAACATGAATATAATAATACTGAAAATGATGCAGGAAAAAGAGTACAAGATAAAAGTGAAAGCGGAGCAGCTGATGCAGGATGGAATACATGGTATTATAGGGCATATAGTGACTGGAAAGATGATGTAGATGAAAAAGCAAATAAGGAAAGTGTAAAAAATAATGGAGGCTTTTATATAGCAAGATATGAAGCAGGAGTACCAAAGGAAGCTAGCTTTTATGTAGAAGCTTCTGCTGAAGGAGTTAAATCTAAAGGTTATCAAACAAGTAAAAATGATATAAGCGGAGATGTAAAGCCTGTAAGTAAAAAAGGAGTGCAAGCATGGAATTTAATAAGTCAAATAAATGCTAAAGAAGTATCAGGAAGAATGTATAGCGGAGATACCTACGGAGTAAGAAGTCAATTAGTAGATGGAACAGCGTGGGATACGGCCGTAACATGGATATCAAAAGAATACCCAGGTATAGAAAAAGATAGTACAAAATATGGAAATTATGCCAGCAGTAAAGGGGAAAATCAAATAACAGAAGATAATTGTTTATTTGCAGGACACTTATATAAATATGATAAGAAAAATAGTAATGCAAGTATAGGTTGGTGTCTAGGAAAAAGTTATCAATATGGATCATTCACATCTGGATATACAGATAACTGGACTGATGCAGATGGCGATGCAAGTAGTAAATATAATGAGTATGATAATGATACGAATACTTATAAATATAGGCATTTTGTAGAAATGGCAACAGGAGCAAGTGATAATACAAAATTAAAAAATATATATGATATGGCAGGAAACATGTACGAATATACTACAGAATATGGATATCATGGTGGCACGTCCAACGGTGAAAGGTACGCTGTTCGTAGAGGCGGGTGTTTCAACGTCTATGGGAGTGAATATCCTATCTCTATGCGCGGTGGAGAAGCGTTTGCCACTTCGGCGAGTAGTCCTAACACTGGTTTCCGTGTCGCACTTTATGTAAAGTAATACTTGTCGGCATTACACTTCTTGTAATAAATCTAAAATTATGGAGGTACGTGGGTACATACAAAATATGTGTGGGTAGCAGAGCATCTGCTACCCACTATGCACTTTGAGCTTATAGAGATTTACCACCTAAAAACCATTGACTTTTACAAAAAGTATAGTATAATAGTAATATAGGAAATATTGTAAGGAGAAAAGCAAATGATAGCAAAATTGTGGAAAAAAATTTTATTATTTGTTTTAATTATAGCTTGTTTATTTAATGTAGTTAATAAAATTGTTCATAAAGCCTCTATGAAGCAAGAGGTTCAAGCATCAGCAGAATATGTACAAAAACTTAACAACGAAAATAACAAGTAATAATAAAATACTTGAAAATAAAATAAATGTATGTTAAAATAGTAAACAGTGTTTATGAATATAATAAGGAGAGGTGAATACAAAATGAAAGAAGGAATACATCCAAACTATACAGAAGCAACAATTACATGTGCTTGTGGTAATGTAATGAAAACAAATTCAACAAAAGCAGATATGAAAGTTGATATTTGTTCAAAATGTCATCCATTCTGGACTGGAAACCTAAAAAGAGAAACAACTGGTGGTAGAGCAGATAAGTTCAAGAAAAAATATGGAATTCAATAATAAGCAAAAAAGTTGGTGTGAAAGTAGTTTTACACTAATTTTTTTTGTTAATTAAACTTTAATATAATCTTGATAAAAAATATAATTTGTTATAAAATGTAGTAAATTGGAGGAATAGTTGTGACAAAAATAGAAGCTAAATTAGAAGATATTGAAAAAGTAGCAAAAATAAATATCGGTAAAAATTTAAAATATTATATTTTAACAATGGGATGTCAGTTAAATGAAAACGATTCAGAAAAGCTATGCGGTATGATAGAAAAAATGAATTATACCAAAACAGAAAATTTAAATGACGCAGATTTAATTGTGTTTAATACCTGCTGTGTTCGCGAAAATGCAGAAGATAGGCTTTTTGGCAAACTAGGTGAAGTAAAAAAATATAAAGAAGAAAAAGGCACTATTATAGCAATTGGTGGATGCATGATGCAAGAAAAGCACATAGTAGAAAAATTAAAGGAAAGTTATCCTTTTTTTGATATTGTTTTTGGTACACATACACTTCATAAATTTCCAACTGATTTATATAAAATTATAAATAACAGAAAAAGAATAGAAGACATTTTAGACATAGATGGTGAAGTAATAGAAGGCTTACCAATAAGCAGAGAAGATAATGTTAAGGCATCTGTAACTATTATGAATGGATGTAATAACTTTTGTAGTTATTGCATTGTTCCTTATGTGCGTGGACGAGAAAGAAGCAGAATGCCAAAAGACATTCTAACTGAAATAAAAAATTTAGCAAAAATGGGTTATAAAGAAATTACTTTATTAGGTCAAAATGTAAATTCATATTTAAGAGTAGAAAAGGAAAAAAACATTGAATTTGAAGAATATGAAGGAGTAAACTCTTTTGCTACATTATTACAGGCAATAAATAAAATAGATGGAATAGAAAGAATTAGGTTTATTTCACCACATCCAAAAGACTTTACAGATGATGTAATTGAAGCAATTTGTAATTGCCAAAAAGTTTGCAAATTGGTACATTTGCCACTTCAGTCTGGTAGTACAAATGTATTAAAGCAAATGAATAGGAAATATACAAAAGAGCAATATTTAAGTTTAGTCAAAAAAATGAAAGCAAAAATTCCAAATGTTACTTTTTCTACTGATATTATAGTAGGTTTTCCTGGTGAAACTGAAGAGGACTTTGAAGACACGTTAGACGTAGTAAGAAAAGTAGGTTTTGAACAAGTATATATGTTTATATATTCTAGAAGAGTAGGCACTCCAGGGGATAAAATGGAAAATCAAATTCCAGAGGAAATAAAGCATGAGCGCTTTGACAGGCTAAAACAACTAGTAGAAAGCCAAATTGAAGCAAGAAATAAAGAATATTTAGGCACTATACAAAAAGTTTTAATAGAAGGAAAAAGCAAAAATAATGATAATATGCTAACTGGTAGAACAGATTCAAATAAAGTGGTTGTACTAGAAGGAACAGAAAGTTTAATAGGAAAAATAGTATTAGTTAAAATCACATCTGAACATATGTGGTATTTAAAAGGTAAAGAAGAAAGTTAAAATATATAACAAAAAAGGAGTAAAAAAACATGGCAGAATTTTCACCTATGATGCAACATTATTTAAAAACAAAGGAAGAATACAAAGACTGTATTTTATTTTATCGCTTGGGCGATTTTTATGAGATGTTTTTTGATGATGCTATTACTACATCAAGGGAGTTAGAACTAACATTAACAGGGAAAGACTGCGGTCAAGACGAAAGAGCACCTATGTGTGGTATACCTTTTCATGCAGCCGAAACCTATATTGCTAGATTAATAGAAAAGGGTTACAAAGTAGCTATATGTGAGCAATTAGAAGATCCAAAGCTTGCAAAAGGCATTGTTAAAAGAGATGTTATTCGTGTAGTAACACCGGGAACTGTTATGGAGTCTAATTTATTAGAAGAAAAGAAAAACAACTATATTATGTGTATATATAAAAATGGTATATATTATGGTATAGCAGTATGTGACTTAACAACAGGTGATTTTAAAACAACCCAAATAAAAGAGCAAAATAATTTTGCTTCACTAATGGATGAAATTTCAAGATATTGCCCAGCAGAAATTGTAGTAAATACTATGATGTATAACTCTACAGAAGAAATTAATAAAATTAAAGATAGATTTTCTGTATATGTTTCAATGCTTAATGAAGAAAACTTTAGTACAAATTATGAAGAGTTTAATTCTAAATATACTGTTTTAGATGAAAACAAACAAAAACTTCAAACAGTAGAAGATGAGCTATTTTGCGTGGCAGCAAGTAATGGATTATTATCATATTTAAAAGAAACACAAAAAAATAACTTGGACTATATAAATAAAATTACGGTTTATAGCACTACTCATTATATGAATTTAGACATAAACGCCAGAAGAAATTTGGAAATTACAGAAAAGTTAAGGGATAAAAGCAAAAAGGGAACCCTATTATGGGTGCTAGATAAAACTTCAACTTCTATGGGCGGAAGGCTACTTCGTAGATGGTTAAATGACCCATTAATTGATGTTTTTAGAATTCAGGAAAGGCTAGAAGCTGTTAAAGAATTAAAAGAGAACATTATATTTAGAGGTGATGTAGTAGAAAGCTTAAAAAGAGTTTATGACATAGAAAGGCTAGCCGGTAAAATTTCTTATGGTAGTGCAAATGCTAGAGATTTAATATCACTTAAAAATTCTGCTAAACAATTGCCACAAATAAAACAAATTTTATCAAATGCTCAATCACCATTATTAAAAAAATTATATGAAGATTTAGATACATTAGAAGATATATATGAAATTATAGATGGTGCCATTGTGGAGGATCCGCCAATTAGCGTAAAAGAAGGTGGCATTATTAAACTTGGGTATAATGAAGAAATAGATCACCTAAAAGAGGCTACTACAAATGGCAAAACTTGGGTTTTAGAGCTAGAGGCAAAAGAAAGAGAAAAAACAGGAATAAAAGGCTTAAAAGTTGGCTTTAACAAGGTCTTTGGATATTTTATAGAAGTTACTAAATCAAACTTATCCATGGTTCCAGATACATATATAAGAAAACAAACATTAGCCAATTGTGAAAGATATGTTACAGAAGATTTAAAGAAAGTAGAAAATGAAATACTAGGTGCTGAAGAAAAAGTAATTAATTTAGAATATGACGCATTTTGTAATATAAGAAAGCAAATAGAAGAAAAAATTGATAGAGTGCAAATGTCTGCTAGTATTATATCTACATTGGATGTAATTTGCTCATTAGCAACAGTTGCGTATGAAATGAATTACGTAATGCCTATTGTAGATAACAGTGGAATGATAGATATTAAAGATGGAAGGCACCCAGTTATTGAAAAAATTCTTCCAAGTGGAAGCTTTATAGAAAATGATACATATTTAGATAAAGACAGTAACAGGCTTGCTATTATAACAGGACCTAATATGGCTGGTAAATCTACATATATGAGACAAGTAGCGCTAATTACTTTAATGGCACAAATAGGAAGCTTTGTTCCAGCATCTTATGCTAAAATAGGTGTTGTAGATAAAATATATACTAGAGTAGGTGCGTCAGACGACTTAAGCATGGGGCAAAGTACATTTATGGTAGAAATGATGGAGGTTGCATCTATTTTAAAAGAAGCAACAAGCAACAGTTTAGTTATATTAGATGAAATAGGTAGAGGAACTTCTACTTATGATGGGCTTTCTATTGCATGGGCAGTTGCAGAATATATTTGTGACAAAGAAAAATGTGGTGCAAAAACATTATTTGCTACACATTATCATGAATTAACATCATTAGAAGAAAAGCTAGAAGGAGTTAAAAACTATTCTATTGCAGTTAAGGAAAAGGGTGAAGATATTGTATTTTTAAGAAAAATAGTATCTGGTGGTACTGATGAAAGCTATGGAGTGCATGTTGCAAAACTTGCAGGAGTTCCACAAGTTGTTACTAAAAGGGCAAATGAAATATTAAAATCACTAGAAAGAAAAAGCATTTTAGGAAGTAAGGCACAAGAAAAAGAAAACAAGCAAGTAGCTAGCGGACAACTTGATTTATATAATTATAAATTAGCAGAAATAGCACACGAATTAGATAAAGTGGACTTAAACGAATTAACGCCAATTGATGCATTAAATACATTGGTAAAAATGAAAGAAAAAATGAAATGAGGAAAGTGAGTAAACCCACTTTCCTTATTTTATAGTATCTTCATATAAATCTTCAATATGCACGTCTTTTTCTTCAAAGTTATCTATAAAACCAACTTTAGCTACATTATTATTTAATTCTTGAATCCAAACCGGTCTATCATCATAAAAAACATCCGCTTTTTCTTTATTTTTTAAAATTTCATAAATTCTAGTATATTCCATACTAATTCCCTCCTTTTGTACAAGTATATACGGAAAAAATAATTTTATTCATGTCTTTGTTGACTAAATAGAGCATAAGATATAAAATATTAATTACTAATAGAAAGGAAAGATTTTATGAAAATACAATTAAACGGACAAGAAAAAATTATAGAAGAGGGAAAAACAGTTGCAGAATTATTTGAAAAAGAAATAAAAGAAAGCAGTATAATTATGGCATGCTGTTGTAACAATGAGGTAAAAAGCTTAAACTATATACCAAAAGAAAATGACAATATAAGCTTTATAGATTTACTATCAAGAGATGGAAGAAGAATATATATAAGAGGGCTTTTATACATTATGAGCAAAGCCTTTTATGAGTGCTACCCAGAGGCACTTCTTTCAGTAAATTATCAACTTTCAAATGCCATGTATTGCGAAGTGGACAACATGAAATTAACACAAGAAATGATTAATACAATTAACAAAAAAATGGATGAAATTATAAAAAATAATTTACCAATTAAAAAAGTAGAAATGACAAAACAAGAAGCAGAAAAGTTTTACGAAAAGGAAAAAACTTTAAGAGGTATATTACAACTAGATAATAAGCAAAAAGAAGAAGTTTCATTATATTTTTGTGAAGATTATTATAATTACTTTTATGGTGTAATGCCAATAACTACAGGTTTTATTAATATATATGAAATACTACTATATAATACAGGCTTTATACTTCGCTACCCAGGAAAACATAATCCATATGCATTAGAAAGCAAACCAGCAAGTAAAAAGCTAATATCAGCACTTGATGAATATAAAAATATACATGAAGTATTAGATGTAAATACTTTATATAAATTAAATAAGCAAATAAGGGATGGTAAAACATCAGAGTTAGTTATGCTTGCAGAGTCATTACATGAGAAAAAAATTGCTGATATTGCTGATAAAATAATTAAGAAAAAAGGTGTGAAAGTAGTATTAATAGCAGGACCATCATCATCTGGTAAAACAACTTTTGCTAAAAGGTTAGGTATTCAATTAAAATTAAATGGACTAAAGCCAGTTACTATTTCTGTAGACAACTACTTTGTAGAAAGAAATGAAACACCTTTAGACCAAAATGGTAATTTGGATTTTGAATGTTTAGAAGCAATAGATTTAAAATTATTTAATGATCATTTAACAACTTTATTAAATGGTGGAGAAATCAAATGTCCAACCTTTGATTTTAAGCTTGGAAGTAAAAAGTATAATGGTGAAACAATGAAACTATCTGAAGATGAGGTGTTAGTAATTGAAGGAATTCATTGCTTAAATGACAAATTAACAGCATCTATTCCAAAAGATAAAAAATATAAAATATATATTAGTGCATTAACTGTTTTAAATGTAGATTACTATAATAGAATATCTACAACAGATACAAGGCTAATTAGAAGAATTGTTAGAGATAATAATTTTAGAGGTTATTCAGCACTTGATACCTTACAAATTTGGGACTCTGTAAATAGAGGGGAAGAAAATTATATTTTCCCATTTCAAGATGATAGTGATAATATGTTTAATACTTCATTAATATATGAACTTTGTGTATTAAAAAAATATGCAATGCCATTATTAGGAAAAATAGATAATTCTTGCAAAGAATATGCTGAAGCCAAAAGATTATATGAGTTTTTAAAATATTTTGAAGATATTGATGACAGCCTTGTTCCAGAAAATTCTTTATTGAGAGAATTTATTGGAGGAAGTATTTTTGAAAATTAGAAGGAAAGAAAAATGGAAAGAAAATTTACAAAAATAGATGAAGGGTTTGTGTGTGAGCATTGCGGAAAAAAGGTAGAACCACTTGGCTATACTTGCCGTAATCATTGTAATAGTTGCCTATATTCTAAACATGTAGATATTAACCCAGGAGATAGGCAGGAACTATGTCATGGAATGTTAGAGCCAATTAAGGTGGAACTAGACAGCAAAAAAGGGTATGTAATAATTTACCGCTGCACAAAATGTGGAGCAATTAGAAAAAATAAAGCAGCTGAAGATGATAATATAAATTTACTAATTAAATTAACGGCACAGGCTTAAATTTTAAATAAATAACAGTAACAATATTTTTTCTTTTAGCATATTAATATCATATAAATGAAAAAGGAGGAGATAATATGCCAGAAGAAGATAGAAATTGTGGCTGTAACTCAAATAATGGTGGATTTTTAAGTAATGTATTTGGTGGAGGCGTCTGTGGCTGTGACAATACCATTTTATTCTTTATAATTGTATTTTTACTATTATTTACTAACTTTGGATGTTGTAACAGATAGTTTTTACTTATAAGGCTACAAAAATTTGCCACATATGTAAATGCAAAAGCATTACTAAATAAAAAATCAAATGTGAATTTTGTGTGAAATTTATACAAAATTCACATTTTTTTTTGAATTCAATTGACGCAAAAAAGCAAGAATGTTATACTTATTTTGTATGAATTTGTCACAAACGAGGAGGAAAAAATGTTAAGAAAAAACATTTTAAAAACAAAGAAACTTATTAGTGCATTGTGTATTATTTTAATGCTTTTCAGCTTGATATTAGTACTTCTTCAAATTAATACACAAGCTGCTACTGCCGATGATAAATTAAAAGATTTTGCAAATTATCCGGGATATGTAGATTTGCTTAAAAAATTACAAACTGCACATCCAAATTGGAAGTTTGAAATATATAAAACAGGCTTGGACTGGTATGAAGTAATAGTTGCAGAGTCTACTGGCTATCACGGTAGAAATGTTGTACCAAAGAGTAAATCTGGTGCATGGAAGTGTACCTGTGGAAAAGTAGTAGATGAAAGTTGGGTATGTGCTTCTACTGCAACAGTTGCATATTATATGGATCCAAGAAATTCATTAAATGAGGACTATATTTTTCAGTTTGAAAAATTAACTTATGGCAGTCCAACTGCAACAGAAGTGAAACAAATGCAAACAGGTGTAGAAACAATTTTAGCAGACTGCAAATATATGCAGGGAACAATAAAATATTATGATACAAAAGGTGTTCAAAAAACCATAAATAAAACATATTCACAAGTCATTATGGAAGCAGCTAAAAAATATAATGTTAGTCCATATCATTTAGCTTCTAAAATAAAACAAGAACAAGGTAGTGGTAATGGCTCTCTTATGATTACAGGTACATATAAAGGCTATGCGGGATATTATAATTACTTTAACGTTGGAGCTTTTGGTGCTACAACAGCAGATATAATTGCAAGAGGGTTAACTACTGCTAAAGATTATGGTTGGACAGATCCAGAAAAGGCAATAAATGGTGGAGCATCGGTTCTTTCAAGTAATTATATATCCAGAGGACAAGATACTTTATATTTTGAAAAATTTGATGTCGTTCCAAGTGGTGGTCTTTACTCATGGCAGTATATGACTAACGTATCAGGTTCTAAATCTGAAGGTGAAAGTATCCGTGCTGCATATCAAAAAGTAGGAATGATTACAAACAATTCTACTATTACATTTAAAATTCCTGTATATGAAAATATGCCAGCAATGCAAGCAAGCATTCCTGGATCAGAACAAATAGTAACAGAAGATGTTAAAATAAATACAGATAAAGTAGCAGTAAAAGAAGGAAAAGGCAGTACATATAAAACAATTGCTACTTTAAGTAAAAATACAAATATTTTAAGAATAGAAATAGACAATAGTAAAGACCAAAATGGAAAGCAATGGGATAAAGTAGTTTTATCAGACGGAAGAAAAGGTTATGTTATGAGAGATTATTTAACAAAACTTTCTGTTCAAAGCAATGCTAACGAAAGTTATGTTGTTTTTGCATATACAAACTTTAGAAATGGACCGGGTGTAACAGCTACTACTATTTTAAAAGTACTTCCACCAGGGCAAGTAGTAACAGTTGTTGAAAAAGGAAAATATAAAAATGTAGATGGAGAAGAATGGTACAGAATAAAAACTTCTGATGGAGTATATGGATATGTAGGCACGGGATATATTAAACCTTATAATCCCAATACAAGCCAAATAGATCAAGTTCAAGTAGTGTGCAAAGATGGGTTAAACATTAGAAAAGAACCAAGTTCTTCTAGTACAGTACTAAAAGCAGTTGCGCAAAACACAGTATTAACAAGAATAGAAAAAAATGTAAAAAGTTCTGATACTAAATACACATGGGATAAAGTAAGCACTTCTGGTGGAGTGGTAGGCTATGTAGTTAGAGAAGATCCTCAAACAAAGCAAGCATGGATAAAATCTTTAAGTGAAGTTTCAGGCTCAACCTCTAGCCAAACTAGTGCAACTATTACAGGAACTGGATTTAAATCAAGTGATGCAAATTTACTATGTAACCCTAACATAACAGTAGAAAACATAAAAAAAGTTGCAACAGATGCAACAATTAAAAACGGAAATACAGTTGTAACAACAGGTAAAGTTGCAACTGGTTGGACTATTACTTCAAAGGGAAAATCGTATGCTGTAGTGGTATTAGGAGATATAAATGGTGACGGAACCATTACTACAGTAGATGCTGCAAGAGCGTTAAAAAAGGCAGCTGGCAAGTATCAAGCTTCAGGAGCTTATTTAAAGGCAATGGATATTAATGGGGATGGATCTGTTACTACAGTAGATGCTGCTAGAATATTAAAGGCTGCTGCTAATAAATATAAATTATCAATATAATAGGGGGAAAAAATGAAAAAAATAAAAGTATTGTCTTTATTAATTGTTTTAACTTTAATATTTAGTTTTGCTATATATGTAAAACCTGTTAAAGCTGTTAGTACATCATTAAGTGCAAGTAGTGCAAGTGTAAAATCAGGTCAATCATTTTCAGTAAATGTAACATCATCTGTTGCTTTATCAGGTTGGACAGTTTCATTAACAAGTGCTGGTGGTTGTACTTTTGTGAGTGCTTCAGGAGGAGAAGTATCAGGAAAATCTGTATATGGAACTAGTAGTAGTGGTACCAAATCTTTAGCAACATACAAATTTAAAGCACCAAGTGTTTCTAAAAATACTACATATAAAATAACATTTTCAGGTACAGAAATGGCAGATGCAACAAATGCAGTTAACGAAGTAAATAATGCAACTTGTACAGCAACAATTACAGTAAAAGCTAATAGCACTGCTAGTTCTAGTAGTTCAAGCAAAGGAAGCAGTTCATCAGCTACAAAAGTTACTACACCAACATTTACTACAGTAAATAGAAAAGTTTATACAAATTCAACTGCAAATTTACGTTCAAGCTGGTCAACATCTAGTAGTGCTACTACAGTACTAAAAGGAACAGAGTTAACATTAACAGGAACTTCAACTAAAGCTGTAAATGGCTATGTGTGGTATAGGGTACAATACAATGGTACAACTAAATATGTTAATAAAGATTTGCTTACAACTACTAAACCAGAAGAAAAAACGGTTTCAAGTAACAATGATTTAAGTTCGTTAGAAATAGAAGGGCTTACATTAACCCCAAGCTTTAGTAAAGATGTATTAGAATATACAGCAACTTTAGAAGAAGAAAAAGATAGCTTAGATGTAAAGGCTACTGCAAGTGCTAGCACGGCAAGTGTAAAAATTCAAGGAAAAGATAACCTAAAAGATGGGGAAAATACCGTACAAGTAGTAGTAACTGCAGAAAATGGAAAAACAAAAACATATACAGTTAAAGTAACTAAAAATGTGACTTCACAAGAAAATTCTGCTAGTACTGGAGAAACACAAGATGATAAGTTAAAATTAAGCAGTTTAAATATAGCAGGTGTAGATTTTGATGGTGGATTTGATCCAAATAAATATTTTTATGAACTAAATTTAAATATTGCAGTTGAAAAATTAGACATTGAAGCAAAAGCAAATAGAGAAGATGCAACAGTAGAAATTGTAGGAAACCAAGATTTTGTAGAAGGCGAAAACCTTATTACAATACTTGTTACATCAGAATCAGGAGAAGAAACAACAACATATCAAATAAAAGTTAATATGTCTGCCGATGCAACACAAAATCAGGGTACAATTCGTCTTTATTTAATTTTAGGATTAGTTATTATAGCACTTATTGTAATAGTACTTATTATAGTTTCAATTGTTAAGAGAAGAAAAAACAATGATGATGATTCAGGATACGTAGACGAAAGTGGCGATGCTGTTCCTACAGCTAAAATAGAAGATAATGAAGAGGAAGATAAAGAAAAAGTAAAACGTCCAAGAGGTAGACATTCTGTATAATTATTATAATATTTATATATAATTAAAATATAATGGGGCATTAATTTGCCCCGTTATATAATATTTGCTACTGTAGCTCAGTTGGTAGAGCAACAGATTCGTAACCTGTAGGTCGGCAGTTCGATTCTGCCCAGTAGCTCCAATAAGTAAAATCGTCGCACCATAAACCAAAGAAAAATTAATTAAAAAAATATAAAGAAACATAGGTGATTATAATAAAACGATTAAATATATTTATA
>CANQGW010000016.1 GCA_947623555.1 uncultured Clostridia bacterium | reverse complement strand
AGACAAAGAAAAAAACTGAGCAAATTTGCTCAATTTTACTTGAGAACTTTTGCACAGTTTTATTATACAATTTACAAGTATAAACCTTAAAGAAAATTTTTTGTTTTTTTACATACTAACATGTTATTTTTTATTATAATAAGTGTGCTGTTACTTTACATAAAGTACAACACGGAAACCGAATTCAGGACGACCTGCGTCAGAGGCCGAAACGTTGCCACGGCGGATCGAGACTGGGCTGTCGCTACCGTAGCTGCTGAAGCTGCCCCCACGACGAACAGCGTACTTCGTACCGCTGGTTTGTCCATTATGATATCCATACTCTGTTGTCCACTCGTACATGTTTCCTGCCATGTCATATATATTTTTTAACTTTGCATTATCACTTGCTCCAGTTGCCATTTCTACATAGTGGTTATATTTATAAGTATTAGTATCACTACTATAACTATTATATTTACTACTTGCATTGCTTTCTGCATCAGTCCAATTAGTTTTATATCCAGATGTGAATTGTCCATATTGGTAAGTCTTTCCTATACACCAACCTACATTTGAACTATCTTCTTTCTTATATTTATATAAATGTTCTGCCCATAAACAGTTACTTTCTGTTATTCTAGTAGCTGCTGCACTATTATTTGCATAATTTCCATGAGTAGTGCTATCTTTTTCTATACCTTCGTACTCTTTTGACATCCATGTTACGGTCGTATCCCACGCTGTTCCATCTACTAATTGACTTCTTACTCCGTAAGTTTCTCCGCTATACATTCTTCCTGATACTTTTAACGCATTTGTTTGACTTATTAAGTTCCAAGCCTGCGCTCCTTTTTTACTTACTGGTTTTAAATCGCTACCTATAGTATTTTTACTTGTTTGATATGTTTTATTATCACTTGATGCATCTACATAAAAACTAGTAGCCTCCTTTGGTACTCCTGCTTCATATCTTGCTATATAAAAGCCTCCATTATTTTGTACACTTTTCTTATTTGCTGCTTCATCTATTTCATCATCTTTCCAGTCACTATATGCCCTATAACTATATGTGTTCCATCCACCGTTATTTAAATCCTCAAGACTTGTTCCTGCGTCATTCTTATTGGTATTATTATATTCATGTTTTTTATATTCATCTACTGTACAAGGTACCCACACAAATTCGTTTCCTTCGCTATCTGCTATTACTATGCCCTCATCTATAGTTGTTCCTTCTTTTACTTTAAACCCCTTTGGCACTGTCATTGTTTTTCCAGTTTCGTCTTTTATTTGTTTATTTACAGTAAATATTGTTCCTTTTTGTATTGCTTCTTTTACTGTATTTGGTAACCCTTCTCTTCTTACCTCGTCTAATTTATTTACTAGCTCTCCTACATCTTCTTGTTCTTGTTGTACTGTTTCATCTGTTTTATCTTTTGCTTTTTGAGCACCATTTATTATTCCATTTTCTCCAAACACTGCTGTTATACTTACTCCTGCTAATATTAATAAAACCACTATGGTTACTACTAGTGCAATTAGCGTTATTCCTTCTCGCTGTTTTATTAATTTTCTCTCCATTATTTTTCCTCCTTTGTTTAGTATTTCTAGTATTTTATATATTATACGTTTATATTTATGACATTTTTGTCGTATAGATAAATTTTACTATTAACATTTTTTAAAGTCAAGGCGTAGCGACAAAAATGTCGTTCTTTTTTGTTTTATACTGTATTATAATGTTAAAAATAAGAAATGGAGGTTAGAAAATGATTAAACAATACCGATTGGCTAGCAATTTATCACAAGAAGAACTTGCTGAAGAAATTGGCATTAGTTTGCGCCAATTGCAAAGACTTGAACATAATGAAGAAAATACTAGAATTTCTACCTTCAAGAAAATTGTAAATACTCTTAATATTACTGATGATGAAATTATTAGATTTTTTCGAAAATAAGGTTAAAATAAAAAGGTGTTATTTAGTCTTCGCTTTTTTACGAAATACTATAACACCTTTTTTATTATTTTAAGTTAAGTATAAAATCGTTACCTTATTACTGAAAAATTATGCTTTTAGTTTAATAGAAAGAAGTTTACTAATGCCGTTTTCCTCCATGGTAATTCCATAAACAGTGTCTGCCGCTTCCATAGTACCTTTTCTATGCGTAATTACTAAAAACTGTGTTTCTTTGCAAAACTTTTTTAAATATTCTGCGAAACGGTATACATTAACATCATCTAATGCTGCTTCTATTTCGTCTAATATACAAAATGGCGCAGGGTTTATTTGAAGTATTGCAAATAGAAGTGCTATTGCAGTAAATGCCTTTTCTCCACCTGAAAGTAGCATCATATTTTGAAGCTTTTTACCTGGTGGTTGTACATTAATATCAATTCCACATTCTAAAAGATTATTTTCATCTTCTAGTATAAGCTCTGCCTTTCCACCATTAAATAACTCTTTAAACACGTTATTAAAGTTTTTATTTATTTGAATAAATCTTTCTTTAAATTGTGTTTTCATAGTTTCTATCATTTCACTAATTACTTTTCTTAATTTAGCTTCTGTATTCTCTAGGTCTAGCCTTTGCTCTGATAAAAAGTCATACCTTTCTTTTGTTTTTTTGTATTCTTCAATAGCATCAATGTTAATGCTTCCTAAATCTTTTATTTGGTTTCTTAAAGAGCTTACCTTCTTTTGGGCTACTGCTACATTTTCTGGTTTTTTATAGTCTTCTACTGCATTTGGAGTTAGCTCATATTCTGTCCATAGCTGTTCTACTGTGCTATTTAAGTCTTGCTCTATTTTAGATTTTTTTACATCTAGTTTTACAATTTGTTCTTTTAAACCGTCTAGCACATTAATTTGGCTGTTTATTTCTGTTTCAGTATTTGATAGTTCTTCTCCTTTTAATGTTCTTTCACTTTTTAAACTTTCTGCTATATTAGAACTATTACTTACTTCTTCTTTTATTTTTACTATTTGCTCATTATATTCTACAATAGATGTTTCTAATTTTTGGTTTTCTTCTATTATTCCGACTGATAGCTTCATTTTTAGAAGTAATACTGTTTTCAGCATTTTGAATATCTTGATTAATTCTTTGCACTATTTCATCTATTGAGTTTTCACTTTCATCAAAAGATCCTACAGAAATTTTTAAATTAGTTATATCTAATTTTAAATTGTCTATGTATGTTTGTTGGTCTTTATTACCTGCAGAAAACTGCTCTACTTCTTTATTTAAAGTTTCTATTTGTTCGTTTAAGCTAACTATTTGCTTCTCATTTTCTAACTTTTGTGCTTTATTTTCTTCTTTTTGTTTATCTAGCAAGTTAAGTTCTTCTTTTAATTTAGAAAGCCTATTTTCTAGTTTTGCAATACCTTCCTCTACTGCTACCATTTTTTGTTTTTCTGCAGCATAACTAATATCTATTTCTTGCAAAGCTTTTTCTAGTTTTGCCGTTTCTTCTATGCTAGTGCTAATAGATGCAGCATAAGAGTCTTTTTCTTCTACTTTTTTGTTTATCTGATTTTCTAATTTTTTTATTTCTTTTTGTAAGCTTTCAATTTCTCTGCTTCTTCCTAAAATGTTTACAGTTTTATTAGGAGCACTACCACCAGAAATAGAGCCACTAGGGCTTATAATATCACCTTTTATTGTAACTATTCTAAATGCATAATGTTCTTTTTTTGCTAAATTTATGGCTGTGTCCATATTATCTACAACTACAGTTCTTCCTAGCAAATTAAGTATAATTTGTTCATAGGTTTTGTCACATTTTACTAAATCTGATGCAATACCTATAACTCCATCCATTTTGCTTATGTTATCTAGCTTTTTGCCTTTTATAGATGTAATTGGCAAAAATGATGCTCTTCCTAAACTGTTAGCTCTTAAATATTCTACTAATTTTTTTGCATCCTGCTCTGTTTTTGTAACTATATTTTGAAGTGACTGACCTAGACACATTTCAATTGCAAGTTCATACTCTTTTTCTACAGAAATTAAATTTGCTAAAACTCCATAAGTGCCTTGTTTTAGCCCACTATTGGTTTCGCAAGCTACAAGCAAAGACTTTACTGCTTTATGATAACCCTCTTTTTCTTTTTCTGTTTCTAGTAAAAATTGGTGCCTTGCCTTTTTCATTCTATGTTCATATTGCAAGTTATTAATTTCTTCTTCATATTTTTTTAGTTTTGCTATATTTTCTTCTTTTTGTTTTAAACTTTTTTGCAAGTTTGCATCTTGTGCATTTCTTTTTGATTCAAGTTCGTAAAAACCTTTTGAAAGTTCTTGCTTGTTTAACCTGCTTAAATCTAATTCTGATATAACAGCATCTATTTCATTTTTTACTTGTTTTTTACGTTTTTCTAAATTTTCAAAATTAGCATCTAATGTATTATTGTTTGCTAATATTTCATATTTTTTATCTGTATTTTGTTCAATTTGTTGCTTTTTTTCTTCTATTTGTAATTCTTTATCAGATAGTTTTTTATTAAGTTCTTCTAATTCTTTTTCTTTTTGGGCAAGCTCCTCTTCAAATTTTTGTTTATTTGTTGTTAGGTTTTCCTTTTTTTCTAATTTTTGTGTTTGTTCTTGCTTTAGCTCTTCTATCCTTCCCCTTACTTCTTCGATTTCTTTTTCTAGCCTTTCTTTATTTAGTGCATTGTTTTGAATTCTTTCCTTGCTAATTCCAATTTCAGAATTTATTTTTTCTATTTTATTAGTACTCTCAAAACCCAAATTTTGTGTTTCTTCAATTTTAGAAGTTATATTATCTATTTCCTGCCTTAAGGCTTCTTTTTTAGTTTGTAAATTGTCCATTTTTTTATCTTCATCATTTTTTTGTGAAGACATAATTTCTTCGTCTTTTAAAATATCTTCTAGCTTTTTCTTATATTCTTGAATATGATAAATAAAAAGCCCTACTTCAATAGATTTTAGCTCTTCTCTTAAATCTAAAAATTGCTTTGCTTTATCTGACTGTAATCTTAATGGTTCAATATTTGCTTCAATTTCTGCTAATATGTCATTTATACGAAGTAAATTAAGTTTGGTTTGCTCTAGCTTTTTTTCTGACTCTTGCTTTCTTGTTCTATATTTAACTATTCCTGCTGCTTCTTCAAAAATATGCCTTCTATCTTCAGACTTATTGCTTAAAATTTCATCAATTTTACCTTGCCCAATTATGCTATAACCATCTTTACCAATACCTGTGTCCATAAATAGTTCTAATATATCTTTTAAACGGCATGGCACTTTATTTATCATATATGCAGTTTCCCCACTACGATATAGCTTTCTTGTAACTGTTACTTCTGTATATTCAATAGGAAGCTTTGCGTCTTGATTATCTATAACAATTGAAACCTCTGCAAAACCTAATGATTTTCTAGCTTGGGTTCCAGCAAATATAACATCATCTGATTTTGCTCCTCTTAATGATTTCATGCTTTGCTCGCCAAGCACCCATCTAATGGCATCAGAAATATTGCTCTTTCCAGAGCCGTTTGGTCCTATTACAGAGGTAATACCTTGCTTAAATTCTAATACTGTTTTATCTGCAAAAGATTTAAAGCCTTGCATTTCTATTCTTTTTAAATACATTATTTTCACCTATATTTCTACTGTTTTTGACATTAAAATTATACCTTTGTATAAAAAAAATGTCAATCTACGATATGTTTACAATTTTTAATAATTTCTTTCACATCTACATTTTTTATTTGACGGTTTTCCATTAAAATATTTCCTTTAACAATGGTAGTTTTTACATTTCTTCCTGATGTATTGTATACTAAATTTGCAATTTCATTTAGGTTAGGAACCATTTTAATATTTTCTAAATTTTCTTCTAAATCAACTAATATAATATCAGCATCTTTACCAACTTCAATGCTACCTATTTTGCTTTCTAACCCTAGTAATTTTGCTCCATTTATAGTTGCCATTTTTATTACATCTTTGGCAGTAAGCCTTTCTTCGTTTTCATGAATTCCGCCTTGAAGGAGGCAAGCTATTTTCATTGTTTCAAACATATCTAAATTGTTTCCAGAGCCTTGCCCATCTGTTCCGAAGGGCAACATTAATTCCATTTTTTAAATATTTAGTGGTATCTGCTATTTTACATCCAAGCATCAAATTAGAAACTGGGTTATGTGCAATTCCGTAGATCCATTTGTTTTAATACATTAATATCTTCATCACTTAATTTTACACCATGTGCTAATATTAAGTGGACATCAGAAAAATATTTTTTTAATACTTCTACTCCTGACATGCCATGTAATTTTTTAATGTCTTCTATTTCATCTATGCTTTCTAAAAAATGAACATGTACTGGAAGGTTATATTCTTTTGCAAGTTCTGCTGATTTTTTTAAGCACTCTCCTGAACATGTATATAGCCCATGTGGAGAAACTGTATATGTAATTAAATCATTTTCTTTATCTCTTGTTTGATAAAAATTTTTAAATTCTTCTATTCTTTCTTCTATATCTCCATCTAAATCCATTAAGGGGCGTGTTAACACAGCTCTTATTTTTAGCTCTGTTGCAGCTTTTCTAGTTTGTTCTGGCATAAAGTATTGATCGTTTATACAAGTTGTACCTGTAGATATTGCTTCTATAAATGAAAGCATACTTGCATTATAAATATCTTCTTTGGTTAATTTATCTTCTGCTGGCCAAATTATTTCATGTAACCATTTATATAAACTTACATCTTCAGTACTTACTCTAAAAATGCTCATTGCTATATGGCTATGGGTATTAATTAGTCCTGGCATAACGATATTATTTTCGGCATTTATTAAATGCACATTTTGATAAAGATTTTCATCTATTTTATTTTCTATTTTTTCTATTTTGCCATTTTTAACCAAAATATCTTTGTTTACTATAGTTACATCATCATTATCAAAAACAAGCACTTTCCCGTTTTTTATTAGTATATCTTGCATTTTTTAAAACCACTCCTTGCATGTTTATTTTTTTACTTTTCCTATATTTTACTATAACTTTTTTGTTTTTACAATTAATCATTGCCAAGTTATCATTTTTGTAGTATTATTATTTTAAGGATATTAATTACAAAGGAGAAATTATGTTTGAACAAAAGTTAGACTTTTATAGTCCAGTTAATTTGAAGTCATATAATTTAAGTCAAAGTATGCGCTATCAACTAGATTTGTTAGAGCGAATGGAGCCTTTTACTAGAAAGCATAGCGAAAATGTGGCTAATTTATGTTGTAGAATTTGCGAATATCTAAAGTGTAGTAAATCTTTTACAATTCATTGCACTCTTTGTGGGTATATACATGATGTTGGAAAAATTTATATCCCACCAGAAATTTTAAATAAGCCAACTAGGCTTACTGATGAAGAATATGAAATAATGAAAAAACATACTACTATTGGCTATGATATATGTATGAAGGATATTAATTTAAGGCCTTATGCTTTAGCTGCTTTAGATCATCATGAAGCTTTGGATGGCAGTGGCTACCCAAATGGTATTACCAAAAAAGATATTCCTTATGAGGCTCAAATTGTTCGTGTGGCAGATGAGTATGATGCTATTGTTACAAAAAGGCAGTATAAAACCCACGTTAATATTTCTGAAACTTTAAAGGAATTAGTTAAAAATGCTAAACCTGTTGCTAAATTCGTTGCATTGGATCAACTAGCTGAAAAGAAAAAAGATGGAAAAATAAATGGTATTATTTTAAAAAAATTATTTAAAGTTGTTATTGATGATACTTTGTATGAGATTAGTGGTATTTCAAATTATGTAGAATATTTGCAAGCGCAAATTAAACGTTTAAATACAATTAAAAATTATGAACAAAAGGCTATGAATTCTAACAAAGAAAAAACTAAAAACTATTATACTGAAGGTATGAAACTTTTATTGGCAAGGGGAGAGACCTTTGAAAATTATAAACAAATTTTAAGCGAATATCAAACTGCTTTGGATTTTCGTTTAGATAGAATTGATAAATTATATAAAGAAATTAAAATTATAAAAAAATTGGGAATATAGTTTCATAAATTATGGGAGAAAAATATGAAGTCTAAAAATAAAGGGAAAAAAAGTTATAATATTTCAAAAAGATTACGAATGATAATGTTAGCTTTTTTTATTATATTATTTTTGTTAATAATTAGGCTTGCTTTTTTACAGTTCATACAAGGGCCTGAACTAAAAGAAAAGATGTATGGTCAATTAATTAAAAGTGATATTATTAGTCCTAAACGTGGAACAATTTATGATTCTACTGGCAAAGCTTTGGCAATTAGTGCACAGGTTGATACTGTTAGTATTCACCCTTCCTATATTGTAGTAAAAGATGGTGGGAAAGTAGATGAAGAAAAAACTAAAGAGTTAAGAGAAAAACTTGCTAAAAAGTTTTCTGAAATTTTTGAGTTGGATTATGAACAGACATTAGAAAAAATTAATAGTGATTCCCAAACTGTTGTTATTGCTAAAAAGCAAGAAAAGGATAGGATCGATGAGCTAAAGGCTTGGATGAAGGACGAAAGTTTTTATTCTGGAATTGATATTTATGAGGATACTAAAAGATATTACCCTTATGAAAATTTAGCTTCTTCTTTAATTGGTTTTTATGGTGAAGATCAAGGTTTAGAGGGTATTGAAGCTGCTTGGGATAGTGTACTTACTGGTACACCTGGTAAGATAGTTTCGGCACAAGATGCACTTTCTGGGCTTATACCAGATAGTAATGAAACTTATGTGCCAGCAGAAAACGGTAGTGATATTACTTTAACTATTGATGCTAATATTCAAAGTATTGTAGAAAAATATTTAAAACAAGCTTGTATTGAAAATAAATGTGGCAGAGGCGGAAATGCCATTATTATGAATCCTAAAACTGGCGATATTTTAGCTATGGCTACTTACCCAGATTATAACTTAAATACACCATTTGATATGCCTAGTTATTTAAAAAAAGAAGACTGGGATAAAATGACATCAGAAGAAAAAAATACCACTTTGTTTTCTACATATAAAAACCGTGCGGTTTCTGATACATACGAACCTGGTTCGGTTTTTAAAATTATTACTGCTTCTATTGCATTAGAAGAAAATTTGGCTGATACAGATAAAGCGAAATCATATTATTGCAAAAGCTACCAAATGGTAGCTGGTAATAAAATGTATTGCTCTAACCATGTAGCACATGGTTATCAGAGTTTAAGAGATGCACTTTCTAATTCTTGCAACTCTGCATTTATTCAAATAGGGCAAAAAATTGGTGCAGAAACTGCTTACCGTTATTATGATGCTTTTGGACTTTTTAACAAAACAGGAATTGCTACATCAGGAGAGGCTAGCTCACCTATTTTTTGGAATTTAAATGATGTTGGTATATTAGAAACTTCAACAATGTCGTTTGGGCAAAGGTTTAAAATTACACCTCTTCAAATGATTACAGCTGCTAGCAGTATTGCTAACAATGGTATTTTAATGCAACCTAGAATTGTAAAGGAAATTAAAAATACCGATACTGGTGCTATTACAACAGTAGATACACTGCAAGTAAGACAAGTTGTTTCTAAAGAAACCGCAAGTTCAATGCTTGACATGCTTCAAACAGTTGTAGAAGATGGTTCTGGAAAATATGCAAAAGTTAAAGGATATTCAATTGCAGGAAAAACTGGTACTTCTGAACCGGACCCTTCTAAACCAGATGAAGGATATACAGCTTCATTTTTAGCTATTTCACCTACTGAAAATCCAGAATTAGTATTGTTAGTTACACTATACAAACCTCAAGGTGCTAAAGGTCATTATGGAAGTAATGTTGCAGCTCCAGTTGCTGGCCAAATTTTAAAAGAAGTATTACCTTATTTGCAAATTCCAGCAGATAGTTCTTCTAGTTCAAAATCTAATACTATAAACTTACCTGATGTAACAAATAGAACTGTTGCAGAGGCTAAAAAGATGTTACAAAAGGCTGGATTTGTTTGTAGTACATCTGCAGATGAGGATGAAATTGTAACTGAACAATTTCCTGTAAAAGGTTCTGCATTATTAAAGGATTCAATTGTTAAACTTTATACAGAAAAAGAAAATACGCGTGTATCAAAGCAAGTGCCAAATTTAACTGGAAAAAGTTTATCTCAAGTAAAAACTGCTCTTAAGAAATTGAATTTAAATTATATTGTTACAGGCTCTGGAACAGTTATTAGTCAGGATCCAATTGGTGATACATCTGTTGAAGAGGGTACTATAGTTAAGATTACATTAAGTAATTAAGGTTGTTTAATTGCTAATTAGTTCATAATATTTATATATAAAAATAAAAGCAGGAATTTATTTGTTCCTGCTTTTTTATTTTATATTAACATTTTCTTTTAATCATTAAATATTTCGTCAAATTCTTCTCCGTCTATTTTTTCTTTTTCTAGTAAAACATTTGCAACTTGTGTAAGTTTATCCATGTTAGCTTGTAATATTTCTAATGCTTTGCGGTAAGCAAAGTCTATAATGCTTTTTACTTCTTCATCAATAATAGCTGCAGTTTCTTCTGAATATTCTTTTTGTGTTGCAAAATCTCTTCCTAGGAAAACTTCTTCTTGATTAGATCCTAGTGTAATAGTGCCTAATCTTTCGCTCATACCATATTTTGTTACCATGCTTCTGGCAATTTGAGTTGCTCTTTCTATATCATTGCTTGCACCTGTTGATATATCATCTAATACTAGTTTTTCAGCTACTCTACCACCAAGAAGTGAAATAATATTTTCTACCATTTCTGTTCTAGACATGAATGATTTGTCTTCTGTAGGGCGGTACATAGTATATCCCCCTGCCATTCCTCTTGGTACAATAGAAATTTGATGTACTGGGTCTTGGGTTGGTAAAAATCTACTTACAACTGCATGGCCTGCCTCATGAAATGCTACTAATTTTTGTTCTTTTTCACTTCTTACTCTAGTTCTTTTTTCTGGTCCCATAGTTACTTTAACCATAGCATCTTCTACTTCATTCATTCCAATTTCAGTTAAGTTTCTTCTGGCTGCTAATAATGCTGCTTCATTTAAAATATTCTCTAAATCTGCTCCAGAAAAGCCTGATGTGTTTTTAGCAATTGTTTTTAAGTCTACATCATCTGCTAGTTTTTTCTTTCTACTATGAACTTCTAGTATTTGCTCTCTTGCTTTTACATCTGGGTTTGATACTACTATTTGTCTATCAAATCTTCCTGGTCTTAATAATGCTTTATCTAAAATGTCAGGTCTGTTTGTTGCTGCAAGCACTATAACACCTTCATTTGCAGAAAATCCATCCATTTCTACTAATAATTGGTTTAGTGTTTGTTCTCTTTCATCATGTCCTCCACCTAAACCTGCTCCTCTTTGACGTCCTACTGCATCAATTTCATCAATAAATACAATACATGGTGATTTTTTCTTTGCTTCTTCAAATAAGTCTCTTACCCTAGATGCACCAACACCTACAAACATTTCTACAAAGTCTGAACCACTTATAAAGAAAAATGGTACTCCTGCTTCACCTGCTACTGCTTTTGCTAAAAGTGTTTTACCTGTTCCTGGGTGTCCTACTAATAGTACACCTTTTGGTATTCTTGCACCCATTTCAGTAAATTTTCTTGGATTTTTTAAGAATTCTACAATTTCTTGTAGTTCTTCTTTTTCTTCATCTACACCTGCAACATCATCAAATGTTACTTTGGTTTTATCGGTTGGGCTTATCATTCTTGCACGACTTTTTCCAAATGACATTGTTTTACCATTTCCTCCGCCTGCACCTTGTGTTCCGCCCATTAATAAGAACCAGAAAACTAAAAAGATTATTAATAATCCAAATGGTGTTAGTAAGCTAAATATTATCATCCAAATAGATTCTGATTTTTCAGAAACTTTAACAGTACCTGCTTTCATGCTGTTTGTTAATGTTTCCATTAAGTTATCTATACTTGGAATATTTACTTCTTTTGCAAAGTTTTCATTTTTTAACTTTACTTCTGCTTTGGTACCATCAGAAGATAAGGTTATTTCTTGAACTTGCTCTGATTCTATTTTTGCTATTAATTCAGAATATAACAATTTATTATCTGTATTTTCTATAATAGAACTAATTACTACAACTAAAATAATTCCAATGACTAGCCACATGGCTAATGTTTTAATACTATTTTTCAAAATGTTTCCTCCTATTATTTATTGTTTTAATTTTTCAGTCTAGACTATACCATATTAGTATTTTAATTTCAAGTGTTTTCACAAAACTTTCATTTAGCAAATATAGTTATATCAAGCCTTTTATTACGGAAGGTCGACTTTACTTGTAAAAAAAATTTTTCCGCCTTTTACAAAAATTTTTATGTTTTTTTGTGGAGTTAAATATTTATTTCCTATATTGTTTTGGCAAAGCTTAATAATATCTTCTATATGAATTTTTTGAATTCCCTGTATATTGCCATTTACCTTGTTAATAGTATATAAAATAAGTCTTGCTTTTATAACCTTTGGCAAATTATTAAAAAGTTTTAAATTTAAGATAATCTCTTTTTCATTTTCCCCTATTTTTATTGTTTCATACTTTTGCTGTACAATTTCTGTAAAATATTCTTCTTCTTCTTTTGCTAAATTGGATAATCTATTTATTGATGATATAATATTGGGGTTAAATTCTTTTTTAATATAAGGTATTAATTCATTTCTTATTTTATTTCTTGTATAAATATTTTCTAAATTGCTTTTATCAATTTTGGGTTTTAAATTTTGTTCATTGCAGTAAGTTTCAATTTCGTCTCTTAAACATTCCCTTAATGGTCTTATATAATATAAATTTTCATTAGATTTTCTTATGAGTTCAATTCCTTTTAAGCCTGAAATTGCGGTTCCTCTTAATATGTTCATTAAAACAGTTTCTGCATTATCGTTTAAATTATGTGCTGTTGCTATTTTATTTGCACCAATATTTTTTGCTGTTTCTTCAAAGAAATCATAGCGTACTTTTCTTCCCATTTCTTCTGTCCCTAGCTTTTGATCTTTTGCCATTTTTTCTATTTTTGCTCTTTTTATAAAGCAAGGAATTTCTCTTTTTAAGCAGTATTCTTCTACATATTTAGTTTCTTCGTCTGCTTCTTTTCTTATGCCGTGATTAATGTGACTAACTGCTATTTGTACTAGCAAGTCATTTTTTAAGGAATACAAAATATCTAGTAGACACATTGAATCAGGTCCACCAGATACACCAATAACTATTTTGTCATTTTTTTCAATTAGATTATTTTTTTTAATAGTTTCTAATACCTTTTCTTTTAGCATTATTTGCTCCTTATATTATTTTTTTATTTCTATATTTTCAAGAATTGTTATTTTTTATATTTTATCAAAATTACTATTTTTAAAAATATTATATTTCAGAGATATATGTTATTATTTTTTCAGCTATCTGACTGACGTAAGAGGTTCCAAAAAGATATTAAGTGATTTAATTATCCCTTAATATCTTTTAGAAACCTCTAACTTGTCAGGCTCGGCTTCGCATTCGCACGCTTTCAAAATAATAACATATATCTCTGAAATGTTTTTGAAAGATGTTAAAACTTTTTGACATGATTTTTATATAATTATAAAAAATATACAATTTACTCCCTGTACTTATCTATATTGGCAAACTTGGTGTAATTTCCAAGCCATAGAAGTTCTACTGTACCTGTTGAACCTGCCCTATGTTTTGCCAAAATAACTTCTGCAATATTTTTCTTATCTGTATCTTGATTATAATAATCATCACGATATAAGAACATAACAATATCAGCATCTTGCTCAATTGCACCAGATTCACGTAAATCTGATAGCATTGGTCTATGGTCAGGTCTTTGCTCTACTGACCTTGAAAGCTGTGAAAGTGCAACCACTGGCACATTTATTTCTTTAGCTAAAATTTTTAAAGAACGACTTATTTCAGAAATTTCTTGCTCACGGCTATTAATATTTTTTTTGTTACTTCCTTGAACTAATTGGATATAGTCAATTACAACTAATCCAATATCCTTTTCTAGCTTCATTTTTCTACATTTTGCACGAATTTCCATTACAGAAATACCTGGAGTATCGTCTATAAAAATTTGTGCTTGTGAAAGCTCACCTGAAGCTAAAGCAAGTTTTTGCCAGTCATCATCTTCTATTTTGCCTGTTCTTACTTTATTACTATCAACCATTGCTTCACTACATAATATACGGTTTGTCATTTGCTCTTTTGACATTTCCAAACTAAAAATAGCAACTGGTATATTTGACTTTAGTGCAGCATTTGTTGCAATGTTTAAAGCAAATGCAGATTTACCCATTGCAGGCCTTGCAGCTACAATAACTAAATCTGACTTATGAAGCCCTGCTGTTAAAAAGTCTAAATCTGAAAATCCTGTAGGAACACCTGTAATACGCTGCTTTTGATTATATAATTGTTCTAATTGTGTAAATGATTCTACTAATATATCTTTTATTGGTGTGTAACCTTTTTGATTTCTTCTTTGTATAACATCAAAAATTTTTCTTTCAGCTGTATCTAAAATTCCTTCTACTTCTTGTGACTCATCATAACCTAGTGTAATTAATTCATTGGCTGTTTTTAAAAGTGCTCTTAATGCTGACTTTTCTTCAACTATTTTTATATATTGCTCGATATTAGCTGTTGTTGGAACCTTATCTGGAAGGGTTGCTATATATTCTAGACCTCCAACAGCATCTAATTGCTTCATAGACTGAAGTTCTGTTTTTAATGTTATAATATCTACTGGCTGCGCTCTGTTATATAAATTTAAAATTGCACCATATATTATTTTATTGTCCTCACGGTAAAAATCATCTTCTTTTAATACTTCTACTGCTGACATAATAGCATCTTTATCTGTAAGCATACTTCCTATTACTGCTTGTTCTGCTTCTATATCATGTGGTGGAATTTTTCCTAGCTCCATTTTATTGCCCCCTGAATATTATTTTGCTACTTTACTTTGAAATTACTTGCACTTTTAGAGTGCCTACTATACCTTCATATAATTTAATAGAAACCGAAAAACTACCTACTGTTTTTATTGGCTCTTTTAAATCTATTTTTTTCTTATCTATATCAATTTTGTACTGTGCCTTAAGGCTGTCTGCAATTTCTTTGGCTGTAATAGAACCAAAAATTTTTCCATTTTCTCCTGATTTAACTTCAAGTTTTAACATTATTCGTTTTAAATTTTCTGCTAATTTTTGTGCTTCTTCTTTTTCTTGCGATTTTTTATATTGATTTGAATCTTGTTTTGCTTTTAATTTTGCCATATTTTCATTATTAGCTTCTACCGCTAGCTTTTTAGGAAATAAAAAGTTTCTAGCGTATCCATCGCTACTATTTATTACTTGATCCTTTTTTCCTACGCCTTTAATATCTTCTAATAAAATTACTTTCATAACTTTTCTCCTCTAGGTTATAATTAATTTGTAATTTCTGAAAAATATTCGTTAATTCTGTTTATTAATTCTTGTTTAACTTCTTCCATTGTCATTCCTTCTACTTGTGCACCAGCAAGGGTAATGTGCCCTCCACCTCCGAAGTTTTTCTAGAATAACTTGTACATTAATATCACCAATTGAACGTCCACTAATGCAAATTTTATCTCCTAATTTTCCAAGTACAAATGATGCTGTAATGTCACTTATAGTTAGAAGCTCATCTGCAGCTTTTGCACAAATAATGTTTGCATCTTTGTCACTTTCTGTGTAAATAGAAATGCCTATAGTATCATTGATAATTTCTGCATTTTCAACAATTTTTGAAATTTTATTATATGTTTTTAGGTCGCTTTGGAACCATTTTTTTACTTTAATAATATCTATTCCACATTTTCTTAAGTATGCTGCTGCTTCAAATGTTCTAACACCTGTTTTGAAAGTAAAGTTTTTAGTGTCCATCATAATTCCTGCATATAAGCTTTCGGCTTCTATTGTTGTTAATTCTATTTCTTTTTGTGCATATTCTAATATTTCTGTTACAAGCTCTGATGCAGATGAGGCATATACCTCATGAAATGTAAGTATTGCATTTTCAATATAATCTGGGCTTTTTCTATGGTGGTCTATAACAACAATTTTAGTTGTTTCTTCTAATAGTTCGGGAACTTCTACATACGTTTGTTTATGAGTATCTACTATAATTAATAAGGTTTCTGGTGTTACTTTAGCAAGGGCTTCTGATTTATTAATAATTGATTCTGCATATTCTTTTTCTTCTTTAGCAGTTTCTATGAAACTTTGCAAGCTAATTCCTTCAGAGTTGTTAATAATATATGCTTCTACATTTAAACTTTTTGCTAATCTATATAGCCCCATACTAGACCCCATTGAGTCTATATCTGCATTAGTATGACCCATAATCATAACATTTTTTGCTTCTTGCATTAATTCTTGTAATGCTGTAGATACAATTCTTGCTTTTACTTTAGTTCTTTTTTCTACTTCTTGTGATTTTCCACCAAAGAAATTGTATTTACCTTCTTCTCTAACTACGGCTTGATCTCCACCTCTACCTAATGCAATGTCTACCCCTGCTTGAGCAGATTTATATTTTTCGTAGTTTGAATCTCCTTCGTTAGATATAGAAATGCTTAAAGTTATTGGCATTTTGTCAGATGTTTCTAACTCTTTCATTGTATCTAAAATACTAAATTTATTTTCTTCTAAAATTGGTAAATATTTTTTTTCAAATATACATATAAATGTATCTCTTTCTGACTTAATTATTAACCCTTCAAATGTTGCAGCCCAGTCATAAAGATTTTTTTCAATTTGAGCAAGAAGTGCTGGTTTTTCTTCATCTTCTATTCTTTGATTCATCTCTTCGTAGTTATCTATCATTATTACCCCAATACATATTTGAGATTCGTCATACTTTTGCTCTAATTCTATGTTATTTGTTTTATCTATGAAATATAATGTTAGCATATATTCTTCTTTTGATTTTGTATATTTTCCAAGTATTTCATAAATTTTGCTTCCTATTTCTGCTTCTTTATAAATTGTTTTTTCTGGGTTTTCTTCATTATTTTCAATTTCTAGTTTAATTTCTTTTAATAAATCGTTTAAAGTATTATTTATATCGCTACTTGCAAATTCTTCAACAAATTTTGTGCTTTTCCATATCATGTTTCCATTTGTTTCAATAATTATAAGTGGAAATGGTGAATTTATTAATGTATTTTTTGCTACTTTATCTACATGAACAGTTAAGTCTTGTAAATGCTCTGATAATTCGGCTTTTCTTTTTTTATTACTGAAATATGCATAGATTAGTATTACAAAATAAACTAATATTGCTAAAAGCCAATATTTAATATTTAAACTGCAAATAAATATTAATAACACTGCTATTATAATTAAATAAATTTTTGTTTTAGAGATAAGTCCATCAAAAATTTTTTTATTATTGTTTTTCGGCATAACCTTCTCCTTTTGTTTTGTATACAGCTCTATTTTACCCTTTTTTATGGTTTCTGTCAATTATTCAGCTAAAATACATTGGTTTTATCAGCCAAAATTATTTATCGAATTCAAATAGTTGCCCTAATGGTTTTGCTTCGTTTATACGTTTTATTGCCTCTGCAAATAACGGTGCTATTGATAATACTTTAATTTTAGGGTTCTCTTTTTCTTTTGTTAATGGCACTGTATTTGTTATTACTAATTCTTTTATATCTGAATTTTTTATTCTTTCAATTGCAGGTCCGCATAAAATGCCATGCGTACATGCTGCATAAATTTCTTTTGCTCCGTGCTCTTTTAAAATTTTTGCCGCCTCTACCATTGTGCCTGCTGTACTTACCTCATCATCAAATATAAGGGCTGTTTTGCCTTTTACGTCACCTATAATGTTTGCTGCTACTGCCTTGTCATCATTTCCTGCTCTTCTTTTATCTATTAAAGCCATAGGACAATTAAAGTATGTTGAGTATTTATAGGCTTTTTTTGAACTTCCCGCATCTGTTGCTACTACAACTTTATTTTCAATTTGCTTTTCGTCAAAATATGCTTGTAAAAGGTGTTGCCCAGTTAGCCTATCGCATGGTATGTTAAAATATGCTTGAATGGCTGGGTTATGCAAATCACATGTTACTACTCTGTTTGCTCCTGCTGCTTCTAGTATTTCTGCAAATAATCTTGCTGTTACTGGTATACGCGGTTGGTCTTTTTTGTCCGATCTTGAGTAAATAAAATATGGTAGAACTACATTTATTCTTCTAGCAGATGCTCTTTTTGCTGCATCTATCATAATTAATAGTTCCATTATTCTTTCGTTTACAGGTGGCAGAGTTGTTTGAACTAAATATATGTCTTGCTCTCTTACTGTTTCTTTAAATTGAACAAAACTGTTGTCGTTTGCAAATTTGTAGTATTCTACCTCTCCTAATGGTATTTGTAATTCATCACAAATTTCTTTAGTAAATTCTTCGGCTGTTGGACATGCAAAAATTTTTACATTATTCATTTTTTATTCCTCTTTTTTATATATTTAAAGAAACTGCTTAAATTATTTAAGTAGTTTCTTCATGATCAGTTTTTGTTTCTATTCGATATTTCTACAATTTTATTTTCTTTTAATGTTTTTGGCACGTCAATTACTCTTTGGTTAGATGATCCGCTATATTTTAGTCTAGGATCTTTTAATTCTTCCACAAATTGACCATCTACTAAAACATCTATATATTTTAGTACTTCTTTATCTTTTAAATCTCTATCAAATAAAAATCCTGTCCAAACCCATACGTTTTTTTCTGGATATTGCTCTTTAAATTTTTTAGCAAGTTTTGTAGTTCCTTCTATATTATTAGGATGTAGTGGCTCTCCTCCTAATATTGATAAACCTTTTATTGTATCATCTTTGCATAGGTCTAAAACCTGCTGTATTACACTATCGTTAAACTCTTCTCCACCATTAAAGTCGTGTGTTTCTGGGTTAAAACATTCTTTGCAATTAAATGTACAGCCTTGCATAAATATTGAAACTCTAACTCCTGGCCCATTTGATATATCCATTTTCCTTATTTTGTTGTATCTCATTGTTTCACCTCTTACTTTTGATTACTTAAAAAACATAGAAACCGTTTAAGATTTGTATTTTTTATTTAATCTTACACGGTTTCTTTTGCACTTTAGGCTTATATTTTATAACTATACCGCTTTTTTTGTTTCAACTTCATTTGGAGAAACTGCATCTTTATTATCAATATGTAGTACTCTCTCTTTTATTTCTTGCGTTCTTCCTTTGTTCCAGAATTGGCTTCCTATGTATCCGCAAGTTCTTCTTGCAACATTTAATGTGTCATGATTTCTGTTTCCACAATTTGGGCAGTACCATTCTAAATTTTCATCTATAAGTATTTCACCATCAAATCCACATTCTTGGCAATAGTCTGATTTTGTATTAAGTTCTGCATACATAATATTGTCATATATAAATTTAATTACTTCTATAACTGCTTCAATGTTATTTTGTAAGTTTGGTGTTTCTACATAAGATATAGCTCCACCTGGACTTAATTTTTGGAATTCACTTTCTAGTTTTAATTTAGAAAATGCGTCTATTTCTTCAAATACAGGAACATGGTAAGAGTTTGTAATATAACCTCTGTCTGTAATTCCTTCTATTTTTCCAAATCTCTTTTGTAAACATTTTGCAAATTTATATGTAGTAGATTCAATTGGTGTTCCATATACACTATAGTCTATTTTTTCTGCTTCTTTCCATTCTTTGCATTTATCGTTTAATTTTTGCATTACTTGCAAAGCAAAGTCTTTTCCATCTCCATTATCTGTATGGCTATTTCCTGTCATGTATTTTACACATTCATAAAGTCCTGCATATCCAAGAGAAATTGTTGAGTATCCATTATGTAATAATTCATGAATACTTGCTCCCTTTGGTAACCTTGCTAATGCACCATTTTGCCATAATATTGGTGCAACATCACTAGTTACTTTGCTTAATCTTTCGTGTCTTGCTTGAAGTGCTCTATGGCATAGTTCTAGTCTTTCTTCGAAAATTTTCCAGAATTTATCTCTATCTTGTTTTGAAGATAATGCAACATCTACTAAATTAATAGTTACAACACCTTGGTTAAATCTTCCATAATATTTTGGTTTGTTTGTTTCTGGATCAACATATGGTGTTAAGAATGAACGGCATCCCATGCAAGGGTAGCAGTTTCCATTACCATTTTTGTCTATTTTAAATTCTAGCATTTTCTTTTCTGAAATGTAGTCAGGTACCATTCTTTTTGCAGTACATTTTGCTGAAAGTTCTGTTAAATACCAGTATTTTGAGTCTTCTGTTATATTGTCTGGCTCTAATACATATAAAAGTTTTGGGAATGCAGGTGTAACATATACTCCTTTTTCATTTTTAAAGCCTTCAATTCTTTGTTTTAAGAATTCTTCTATAACCATTGCTAATTCTTCTTTGTATTCTTCAGTTTCACCTAAATACATACATACAGAAAGGAAAGGTGCTTGTCCATTTGTGTTAGTCATAGAGTTTACTTGATAATTAAATGTTTGTACACCGTCTGCTATTTCTTTTTTAGTGTCTTGCTTTGCATATTCTGTGCATTGCATTTCTGTTAAGCCTCTTTCTTTATATTTTTTGTAATATCTATCATAACTGCTTCTTACAAATGGTGCTAAATGTGATAAAGAAACTGTAGCTCCACCGTAAGTTGAAGAGGTAACTCCTAATATAATTTGAGTTGCAATTGTCATAGCTGTTAAAAATCTATGTGGTTTTTCTATCATAACTCCATTCATGATAGTTCCATTTTGTAACATATCTTCTAGATTTATAAGTTCACAGTTTGTTAAAGCATTTTGAGCAAAATAGTCTGCATCATGGAAGTGTATAATTCCTTCATCATGTGCTTCTACTATATCTTTTGGAAGTAAAAATCTTCTAGTAATATCTGTACTAGTAATTCCTGCTAAATAATCTCTTTGTGTTGTAACAACTTTAGCATTTTTGTTTGAGTTTTCATTATTCCAATATTCACTTTCTCCATCAATTAATTCTTTTATTGATTGATCTGTGGTATTAGCTTTTCTAACTAATTCCCTTGTATAACGATAAGTAATATACTTTTTAGCTAAAGTATATTTATCTAATTCCATTAATTTTTCTTCTACAATATCTTGAATATCTTCTACTAGAATTCTTTTTTTGTCTAGACTTTGTACATATTCAATAATATCATTAATTTCTTCTTTTGTGGCTCTTTCTTTAGGTTTTACTTCAGCATTTGCTTTGCTTATAGCTGCTGATATCCTTTCCCTATCAAAATCAACTGTTTTACCATCTCTTTTAATAACTTGCATTTTGTACCCCTCCATTTTCTGCTTTACTGTGTTTTTGTTTAAACACTTTTTTGTTTGTGTCTTAATATTAAACTATCATTTTAATAATGTCAAACTTGTACCTTTTATGTAGCCACAGGCTGTTTTTGTTTATTTATAGCCACTTTCAGTTTGTTGTCAAAAAGATGTTTTGTTGCTTTTCAGTCAATTTTTGCTTCGACATTTACTAGTTTTAAGCTTCCTATTTTTTTAAAAAAAATATATTACAATTTTATTACATTTTTGTCACAAATGGCTTATTTTTTATGGTTTTTCCATTTTTTCCTATTAATTTTTTTAAATTTTTATTGATATATCAAGCAAAAGCTTTTATATGAATTTTTAAAAAATCGAAATAATATTTTTGCTTAAAATTTTAAAAAATAAAAAAATGATTTTTTAAAAGTATTCAATATTGAGTCAATATTTTTATTTTCGCAATTGTTAAAAATCGTTTTTATATAGCACGTTTAATGTGTTTTTGCACATTTGAAAAACTTTTAAAAAATTGAATATTTTTAAAAAATGATTATTTTAAAAATTTCAAAATTTGATGTTTTTATTTTATAATTTTGCTAAAAAACAGTTTGAAATTTTGTCATTGTCATTTTGTCATGTGTTTGTTTGCTAATATTTTTAAAAATATTTATATATATACCTTTAATATCAATGTTTTTTCATTTAATATATTTAAAATAGAGAATATTATAATTGTTTTTAATTATAATATTCTCTTACATTTACTATTTTATAGTTTCAATTGCTTTTTGAGCAAAGCTATTGTTTATTATTTTTTCATAGTCTGCTTCTTTTTCTAGCTCTCCAGCTTCTTTCATTACAGTTTGTAATAAGTTAAATGATTCTTGTTTTAATACTGGTGTGTCACTCCATGCATCTATATCCATATAACTTTGAATAGAGGTTGTAAGCATATCTAAATCTGTATCTGGGAAAAAGCTTGCAATAACTTCTGCTATTTCTTTAGCTGTATGGCTTTGTACCCATTTTTGACCTTTATATATTGCATTTGTAAATCCTTGAATTATGTTTGGATTTTTTTCAATATAGTCTTTGCTTGTAAAATATGCTGTATATGGTATTTCTCCCGCTTCTGCTCCTACAGATGCTACTACATATCCTGCTCCTGCCTTTTCTGTCATAGATGCTGTTGGTTCAAACAATGTTACATATTCTGCGTTTCCGCCTGCAAATGCACCTGCCATTAAATCAAAACTAATACTATCATCTAACACTAAATCTTTTTGGGGATCTATTCCATTTTTCTTTAATACATACTCAAGAGTCATATATGGAACTCCGCCTTTTCTGCCTGGAATAACTACCTTTCCTTTTAAGTCCTGCCAACTAAATTTGTTGGTTTTTTCTTTACTAACTAAAAATGATCCATCTCTTTGAGTTAATTGAGCAAATACTTGTGTATAGTTTTCTCTGCCTTCATTATATACATATATTGATGCTTCTGGTCCTGCAAAGCCTATATCGCTTTGGCCAGATAATACAGCTGTCATTACCTTATCTGCTCCTTGACCTGTTGTTAATTCTATGTTTAGTCCCTCTTCCTTAAAAAATCCTTGATTAATTGCTACATATTGTGGTGCATAGAATACTGAACGTGTTACTTCATTTACTTTAAGGGTTGTTAGTTCTTCTTTATTTTCTTCTCCTTTGTTTAATAATAAGTAGGTTGTAATTCCTACTGCTACTACTATAATAACTAATAGTACAATAAGATATTTTTTCATCTTTTCCTCCTTAAATAATGGTTTTCATGTCAAAGGAGAGTTTCAAGTATTTTGACATGTTATTTTTTTAATTTTCTAATATTTAAGATACTTTATCTCCCTTAAATATTTTTTTATCAAGTAATTTTAAAATGATAATTTTATTTTGTTTTTGATACTTTCCTCATAACAATTTTTTCTAATAGTACAATGGCCTCATAAATTACAGCAGCTACAATTGCTAATACTATTACACCTGTCATAACAAGGTCTAGTTTAAATACTTGACCTCCATAAACAATTAGGTAACCGAAGACCAGCTTTTGATACTAAAAACTCGCCTGTAATAACTCCTACTAGTGATAGACCGATATTAACTTTAAGTGAGTTAAAAAATGTAGAAATATTAGCAGGAATTACTATTTTGGTTAATATTTGAAGTTTAGTGGCATTGAAAGTTTTAGCCATTTTTATTAATTCTTTATCTGTATTTAAAAAGCCATTTAAAATTTCTAGAATGGTTACAATAAGCGAAATTGCAAGCCCCATGGTAATAATAGCTCCCATGCCTGCTCCTACCCAAACAATAATGACTGGACCTAATGCTACTTTTGGTAAGCTATTTAATATTACTAAAAATGGTTCTGCAACTTTTGCTAAAAATTTTGACCACCATAGTAGAATTGCAATAAATACTCCTAAAAATACTCCTGTTACAAACCCTATAAGTGTTTCTGTTAAGGTAACACCTAGGTGCATTAAGAGATCATTAGATGATAAATTTAAGAATGTATCGAATATTCTTGAAGGTTGACTTGTAATAAAACTATCTATAATTCCTTGGTTTGCAAGTATTTCCCATCCTACAATAAATAAAATTACAATAGATATTTGAGTTAATATAACCAAGGCTTTGTTCTTTTTTATTTTTCTTAAGTATTTTTTTCTATCTTCTGATATATTTTTTTCATACATGTACATCTAGCTCCTTCCAAATGGTGTCAAAGTATTTGCTAAATTTAGGACTTTCTCTGCAATTAATTGGGTTCCTGCTTTCCATTTCAAAATCAATTGAATGTATGGTCTTTACAGTAGCTGGTCTTTTTGTAAGAACAACTACTCTATCTGACATACTAATTGCCTCTGATATATCATGGGTTACAATTAATGCTGTAATATTTTCGTTTTTTAATATTTTATAAATATCATTTGTAACCATTATTCTTGTTTGATAATCTAAAGCAGAAAAGGCTTCATCTAATAATAAAATTTTAGGATTAATTGCTAATGTTCTAATTAAAGCAGCCCTTTGCCTCATTCCTCCTGAAAGTTGGTTTGGATATTTGTCTTTAAAATCATAAAGTCCATATTTCTTTAAAAGATTTGTTACATATTCTTCGCTTTCTTTAGTCTTTTTGCGACTAATTTCCAAGCCAAACATTACATTGTCATAAATATTTCGCCATTCTAGCAAACTATCTTTTTGTAACATGTACCCTATTGGTGTTGTTATTTTAATTTGACCGTCTGTTTTAGGCTCTAATCCTGCAATTATAGATAAAAGTGTTGATTTTCCGCATCCGCTTGGACCTATTATGCTAACAAATTCTCCTTCTTCTACGGAAAAACTGATACTTTTTAATGCATCTACTTCCCCATTTTTTGCTTGGTACTTTTTGCTTACATTTTGTAGTTCTAATACTTTTTTCATAAGTACCTCCTAATTATTTCAAATTTATCATAGTATAGTTTATGATGGTATACATAATTTTGTGTCAAAATCCCATTAAAGACTTTTATCTCTAATGGGATTTTTTTATCTAATTCTAAACATTTGTCCTTGATAAATTAAATTTGGATTTTTAATACGATTTAGCATTACAATATTTGCAACAGTTGTATTATACCTTCTTGCTATTGACCATAAGGTGTCTCCTCTTCTTACTGTATATAATATATGACCACAATCACCTATGTAGCTACGCTGTATTTTTAGCCTTTGACCTACATAAATTAAGTTTACATTTTTTATATTATTGTCTTTAGCTATTATTTGAACTGTTGTATCAAATTTCTGTGCAATTTGTGATAATGTATCGCCTCTTTTTACCACGTATATTTGAGTATACGAATTTTCAGGTTCATTATTTGGTACAATTAATTTTGCCCCTGCATAAATTAAATTTGGATTAGCTATGTTATTTAATTTGACTAACTCTTGTACAGTAGTGTTGTATTTTAAAGCAAGTTCAGATAGGGTATCTCCCCATTTGATTATAATAGTTTTGGTTGGTTTTTCAGGTTCAGGATTTGGATTTGGTTCTGGTTCTGGCTCTGGCTCCGGTGTTGGTTCCGGTGTTGGAATTTCACTTCCGTCTGATAAAAATATATCTTTTGTGTATTTATCTCTATCTACATAAGCATTTATTCCAGCAATTTCTCCCATATCAGAATATTGCCATCCTTGCCAGCTGTTCCATGTACCATTATTTTGAGGACTTTCTACTCCATATTGTGCAATCCATAATGGGTATTTTGTAACTTCCCCCTCCCATATATAACTTGCTGTATAAGCATTGCTATACAATACAGCTTCTTTTTTACTTAACTCTTCTAATGTTCTTAAGAATGTTAAGCCAATAGAATTAATTTCTTTTTTAGTAAGATTTCCAAAACTTTCAAAATCCATTGCAAGCTTGCAGTCTGCTACTTTTCCAGATATTGTAGAAACAAAAAATTCTGCTTGCCTTCTTGCCTCTTCTTCAGTTCTTGCAGTTACATAATGATAAAAACCTATTTTTAAACCATTTTTTCTTGCCTCGGTGTAATTTCTCTCAAATTTTGGATCTACAAAATTTGAACCTTCACTTGATTTTATGTATACGACCTCAATTCCAGCTTGCTTTACCTTTTCATAGTCAATATTACCTTGGTAAACACTTACATCTATTCCGTTATATATTTCATCATTAGATGGTTCAAATGCAAAAACTGAAACTGGTAGCATGTAATTAAGGAAAAAGAATAGTAAAAAAATAGTTAAATTTACTTTAACCCAATTTATTTTTTTCACAATAACACCTCCTTTTAGTATGGCGTTATTACTTCATATTGCATTAGTGTAATTTGATTAGATATATATTTTTCATTTTCATCAATTGGGCTACTTAAATCTGTTGATAAATATTTTTTATTATCATCTGCAAAAACGGTTACAATTGGCATTTTTATTTGGCTTCCTAATAATGCTCCTCCTAAAAAGTTTGCTCCAGAAGAAATTCCAACTCCAAGTCCTAAATCAAATGCTAATTTTCTTGACATATTAATTGAGTCATCATCATTTACCAAGATAATTTTATCGATTTGATTTTTATCTAATAAAGATGGAACAAACTCATCTCCTATTCCTTCTATTTTATGTGGTTTAATAATTCTACCTCTTGAAATAATTGGCATACTATCAGGTTCAATTGCAGTTATACAAATATTTTGGTACCTTTTTCTTAATTTTTTACCTATTCCCATTAAAGTACCACCTGTGCCCACTCCAGAGACAAATCCTCCAACTTCTTCTGGCAACTGCATAAGTATTTCTTCGCCTGTTGTTTCATATTGAGCAAAAATATTATCTTGATTTGCAAACTGATTTGCATAAAATGCGCCTATTTTTCTAGCAAAATTTCTTGCCTCTTGTATACATCTTCTAAAACCACCTTGTGAGTGCGAAAATGTAGTTATTTTTGCTCCATAATTTTTCATTATTTGAATTCTTTCTTTACTTACCCAGTCTGGCATAAATATATATACTTGATGATTATAGTATTTGCCTAATGCTGATAATGAAATTCCTGTGTTTCCACTAGTAGCCTCTACAATAGGCATTTTTTCTTTTAAATATCCTCTTTTTTTTGCATTTGTAATTATGTAATATGCTGTTCTGTCTTTTATACTTCCTGTTAAATTGTAGCTTTCTAACTTGGCATATATATAATTTATTTCACCTTTATACTTATACTTTATTTTAATAAGTGGCGTATTTCCTATGGTATTTATCATTTTTTACCCCCTTTTTTAGTTTATTAGTATATTTTATACATTTAAAATATTTTTGTTCACAAAAAAATTTCTTTAAGTATATAAACCCTAAAGAAATTTTTTGCTTATTAATTTTTATAATATTAATTATTTATTTTTAATATATTATTTTCGTTAATTTCCTTTTGCAAGTCTTCTAGTTTTTTTATTTCTTTGCTATTTTCTAAAACTCGCATTTGCCTTCTTGCTGACTCATTTAACTTTATTAATCTTTCTCTTTGTATTACTCCTGCATTTATTAATTCCGCATTTGTATTTTCTAAATTAGTTAAAATAACTAAATGAAGTAAATCCGTATAATCCCTTATATTGCCTTTTGTGGCTAAATCTGGATTTTGTATTTTCCACTGTTTAGCAGTCATTCCAAATAATGCAACATTTAATACATCTGCTTCTTCAGCATAAACATACTTTTTTTGTTCTTCTGTTAAAACTGGAACTATGTTCATTTTTATTGCATCCGTATGTACTAAATAGTTCACTTTCGATAATACTCTATTAGCTTGCCATTCAATTTTATATTGATATGCCTCATTCTTTTTTAATCTTTCAAACTCTTGGATTAAATATAATTTAAATTCTGGGGATAACCAACTGGCAAATTCAAATGCTATATCACTATGTGCAAATGTTCCTCCATTATTTCCAGACTTTGACATTATACCAATTGCATTTGTATCCTTTATCCATTTTTGTGGTGACATATAAAAGCTATGCCTACCTGCTTCTCTTTCAAAGGTCTCGAATTCGCGACCTTTAAAAGCTTCATTGTTAAGTTTCTCCCATAACCCTAAATATGAAATTACGTCTTTATTTCTCATCCAATTTTGTACTGGTATTTTAGGCTCTTCTGGATTTGCATACCTTGCTAAATCAGTTAATGATATGTACTCTTTATTGTTTATTTTAATTACACTAACTTTATTATTTTCAACATACATCTCTGTTTTTATTACATTTTTATTCATATATTACTCTTTCTAATTGTGCAAATACCATCTGCACAATTTATTTATTTTTCATTAAAAGTATTTGTTACTTTATTTGTTTAATATGATTTATATAAAACTTATTATCTTTTTTGTATAATTCAATTACATCAAATCTTATATATTTATTTTCTAAATTATGTAGGTATAAAAAATATTTAGTAGCATTCCAAATATTTTTTTGTTTTTTGGGAGTTACTGCTTCACTTGGCATGCCATAATTAAAATTTTGCCTAGTTTTTACTTCTATAAAAACATATTCTTCCTTTTCTTTTGCAATAATATCTATTTCACCTTGCTTACACATAAAATTTTTTTCAATTATTTTATATCCCTTATCTTTTAAATAATTTGTGGCGTAATCTTCCCCTTCTTTACCTAATTTATGCCTTTCATACATTTATTTTCCTTCTTTCAAGTGCTTCTAATATATTTATTTCCTGGGATATTTTGTATTAACCCTTCTATTTCTAACATACTTAAGGTCTGCGAAACCTCTGCAATTGGCTTATTAAGTATTTTAGCAATTTCGTTTGCAGAAATTGGAAGCTCTGATATAAGATCATATATATTTTTATATTCATCTGGAATTTTATCAGTTTGAATTTCTAAATCTTCTGTATAAAAATCTAAAATATCTTGTGGACACGTCACTAAATTAGCTCCTTCTTTAATTAATAAATTAGTACTATATCCGTTTTTTTCATCTATTCTATTTGGTATGCAAAAAACTTCTTTTCTTTGCTTAATTGCCTGCCTTGCTGTTATACTTCCTCCTCCTCTATATTTTGCCTCAACTAATAATACGCCCATTGCCAAACCGCTAATTATACGATTTCTTCTTGGAAAATTCACTTTGTTTTCTTGCTCTTCTGGAGGATATTCTGTTACTACACATCCACCGTTTTCAAGAATTTGTTTATATAAATAATAATTTTCTTTTGGAGCAATATTATTTAGACCGCTTCCTAAAACTGCAATTGTTTTTCCCATTTCATTCATAGAATAAATATGTGCTATGCTATCTATTCCAATTGCTAAACCGCTTACAACTGTAAAACCTGCCCTTGAAATTTCTCTTGCAAATATTTTTGCACATTGTTTTCCATAACTACTTGCTTTTCTACTTCCAACAATTGCGATAGAATCATTATTTAGTAAGCTTTCATCTCCTTCTACATATAGTTGTTTTGGAGGACTTTCTACTTCTAATAGTTTATTTGGATATTTACTTTCACCCTTTTTTATTATTTTCATTTTTCCTATTTCCTTATAAAATGTATTTTAGTTTTTCCAATATTTTTTATCTAGACTTCTATATTGCACAGCTTCTGCAATATGTGTCTTTTTTATTTGTTCTGACGCATCTAAATCTGCAATTGTTCTAGCTACTTTTAAAATTCTTCCATAGGCTCTTGCACTTAACCCAAGCTTATTAAATGCTACTTCTAATAACTTTTTGCTTTCAGTATCTAATTGGCAGTATTTTTCAATTAATTTTGGAGTTAAGGTAGAGTTAGAATATATTTTTTCTGTGCTATACCTTTGTCTTTGTATATTTCTTGCTCTATTTACCCTTTCTTTTATTTTTGCAGATGTTTCTATATTAGTTTCGTTTCCTAATTTTTCATACTTAACTGGGCTTACTTCTATTTGAATATCTATTCTATCTAATAATGGACCACTTATTTTTCCCATGTATTTTGAAATAGCTTGCGGAGTACAGGTGCACTCTTTTTCTGGAGATCCATAATACCCACAAGGGCATGGATTCATAGATGCTACAAACATAAAATTACAAGGATAGGTTAAACTACTATTTACCCTACTAATTGTTATATTGCCATCTTCTAATGGTCCTCTTAAAACCTCTAGGGTATGTTGATTAAATTCTGGAAGTTCATCAAGAAATAAAACGCCATAATGGGCTAAACTAATTTCGCCCGGTCTTGGAATTCTGCCACCTCCTACTAAAGAAGTGCCAGATATGGTATGATGAGGAGAACGAAAAGGTCTATTTATTATAATTGGTATATTCTCTTTTAAAGTACCTGCTATGCTATGAATTTTAGTAATTTCTAATGCCTCTTCAAAACTTAAGTCTGGAAGAATTGATGGAATTCTTTTGGCTATCATGGTCTTACCAGAGCCGGGGCTTCCTATTAATAGGCAATTGTGTCCACCTGCTGCAGCCACCTCAATAGCTCTTTTCACATTTTCTTGACCTTTGACATCTGAAAAATCTAGATTATATTTAACACCATTTTTTAAACATTCTTCCCACGTAATGTGATTATTTGAAATTTTAATATTATTATTTAAATATTGCACTACTTCATTTAGGCTATTTACTCCTAATATTTCAATTTCACTAATTATAGAAGCCTCTTTTGCATTTGGTTTTGGCATAATTATTGTTTTGATTCCCATTTTTTTAGCTTCTATACAAATTGGCAGGGCTCCGTTTATTGGATTTAATTTTCCGTCTAAAGAAAGCTCTCCAATCATTAATATGTTTTCAAGGCTTTTTTCATGAACAACCTCTAAACTTTTTAGTATTCCAATTGCCATTGGTAGATCAAAAATTGAGCCTTCTTTTTTTATATCAGCAGGTGCTAAATTAATTACTATTTTTCTGCTAAACAGTTCATAGCCAGAGTTTCTAATAGCTGTTCTTACTCGCTCTTTTGCCTCTTTTATACTTGTATCAGGAAGACCTACAATATCCCATGATGGCATACCTGCTGAAACATCTACCTCAACATCAACTAAAAAGCCATTTAGTCCATGTAAGGCCATAGTTTTTACAATAGATAGCATATATTTTCTCCTTTATTTTTTTGGAAATTTCAAATATTTTTGATTTTAATGTTTTGGTAATTAAAATTTTTGAAAAAATAATTTGATTTAAACAAAATATATTTTTTGATTTAAATTTTACATGAAATTAAATTCTATAAATACTATACAAAATTTTATTGAAGAATGCAAGTGTTTTTGAAAATTTTGGAAAAATTTATATATATTGTTGGTGCAGCTGGAGGGATTCGAACCCCCGACCTTCCGGTTCGTAGCCGAACGCTCTATCCAACTAAGCTACAGCTGCATAACATAATTATTATAGCATGAACATTAAAAATATTCAATGGAAAATTTCAAAAAAATCTTGCAAAGCGGGAAAAAATCCTAAATTTGACAGTTAAATGGCAGAAAGCTTGATATTCAAGACTTCTGCCATTTTTGAAGTGCGTGTCATA